>JAUXHY010000003.1 GCA_030621275.1 bacterium
GGCGCTGATTGGGAAGTTGATGATATTTATGAAGTTGTGCATATTGTTGATGAGTTAAATGGTGTCTAATATTTTTATTGGAACAGATATTGTATCTGTTCCTCGGTTAAATAAGACAATTAATTCTTCGCAAGGCGATAAATTTAAAAATCGCATATTTACCGAAGATGAAATCAACTATTGCAGTGATAAAGTTAATTCAATTGTACACTTTGCAGGACGTTTTGCAGCTAAGGAAGCAATAACAAAAGCATTGCTATCCTCCGAAAAAATTGATTCAGTAAAGATGAAATCAATTGAAATAATTTCGGGTAAAAATCGGAAACCGGAAGTAAATTTAACATTAAGTAGTAAGTTACAATTACAATGTAAAGTATCAATTTCACATACTGATGAATATGCTATTGCATTTGCGTTGTTAGAAATATTATAATGAGATTATTAACTAAAGAGCAAGCTCGTGAGCTTGATAGGATTGCAATAAAACAAATGGGCATTCCGGGTGTAGATTTAATGGGGAAAGCGGGTTCTGCTGTTGCCGAATATGCGCAAAATTTGATTGCCGGAATCCATAATCCAAAAGTAGCAATTATTTGTGGTAAGGGTAATAATGCGGGTGATGGATATAAAGCAGCATTAGCGCTACAAAAAGTTGGTGTAAACCCGCAAATATTTATAATACCTGATAAAAAAGAAATTAAAGGTGACTCATTATTTTTTTATAAAAAGTGCGTTAAAGAGAATATTGCTCTAGTGCACTCAATGGATCCACCAAAACAAAAATTCGATTTAATTATTGATGCAGTATTTGGGACAGGTTTTAAGGGAGAATTTCGTACACCTATTGTAGAGTTTGTTAAATGGATTAACAGTCAAAATACCTTGATTTTATCAATAGATATACCGTCAGGTGTTAATGCCAATAATGGTAATATCGCAGAAAATGCTATTAGTGCTGATACAACTATAACAATGGGTTTGACAAAAGTTGGAATGACATTAGAACCAGGAAAATCGCATTGCGGCGAGATCGTTTCAGTTGATATCGGATTTCCGGATATTTATGATGAACTGACTGGTATGAAATTTAGAATAGAAAATGAAGACTTAGCCTATAAATACTTAGAAGCACCTGATGTAAATACTTATAAACACCGACAAGGGAAACTGTTGATAATTGCAGGTTCGAGTGGTATGACTGGTGCAGCAATATTAGCATCGCTTGGCGCTATTCGCAGTGGGACGGGTTTGGTCACAACATGTGCACCAAAATCTATTAATAATATTTATGAAACAAATATTATTGAAGGTCTTACTGTAAGCTGCGAAGATGATGGTAAAGGATATTTTACTAATAAAAATTATGATGAAATCGAAAAATATTTCGATTGGTCAGATACTATTTTAATAGGACCGGGTTTAGGACAGAATGGTTTAACAAAAGAATTAGTAAAAAGAATAGTGACGAATTATACTAAACCATTAGTTATTGATGCTGATGGTTTAAATTGTTTCGCAGAAAATTTTGAATTATTTAACGAAATAAAAAGTGACTATATAATCACACCTCATTATGGAGAGTTAGCTAGGCTTTTAAATACAAACACTTTAAAAATTAGCGATAATTTAATTGAATATTTACAAAAGTTTATGGATGGGTTTAGTGGGACATTAGTTGCTAAGAATGCACCAACATTGATTGCACATAAGAATAATGTTGTAGTTAATTCAACAGGAAATCAAGGATTGGCGACGGGTGGTACCGGAGATGTGTTATCAGGTGTGATTGCTAGTTTTGTAGCACAGGGAATTCCAATATCTGTAGCTGCGGAATTGGGTGTATTTATACACGGAAAAGCAGCAGATTTCTTTGCTGAGAGAAAGGGATATCGTGGTATGATTGCATCGGATATATTGGACATGTTACCGCAGACAATAATGATTTATGAGTAAAAAAGTTTTTCGAATTTTATTAATTGTATATCTTTTTGCAATATTAGCTGTATCTACAATTCCGGGTAGAAGAATACCGGAACTGGATTTATGGTCATTTGATAAAATGCTACATATTATTGAATATTTCATTTTAGCGTTTTTAGCGATTAACGTCATTGGAAAAGTTTCAACGACTAGTGTTATTGTGATTATAGTTATCGGAAGCATCTACGGTGGATTTAATGAAATATGGCAGGGGTTAGTTGCAAATAGATTTGCGTGTATTTATGATGCAATTGCGAATGGAATTGGGATGATTATTGGTAGCATTGTAACTGTAAAATTCTTATTACTAAAACATGATTGAAAAACTATATATCAAGGATTTTGCAATCGTGGATGAAATGGAAATTTCATTTAAAGAAGGTTTAACGGTTATTACTGGTGAAACTGGTTCGGGAAAATCAATATTACTACAAGCACTAAATGCATCACTAGGTGGCAAAGTTTCTAAAACGATGGTTAGGAGTAACACCGACAGAGCCGTCGTTGAAACTAAACTTAATTTAACTACATATCGTCGAGTAATAAATAAAAGTGGTAGAGCGAAGTCATATTTAAATGATGAACCATTTACCGAAAACGATTATCGGAATGTATGTTCATCATTGGTAGATTTTCATGGTCAACATGAACAACAATATATAATGAATGAAGCCTCACACATTGATTATCTTGATGCGTATTGTGGGATAAATACAATAGTTGAAAATTGTACTGAATTATTTAATTCAATCAAACAGAATTCAAAACTATTATCCGACTTATCAGAAAAAAAACAAAGTGCTGAACAACATAAGGAATTATTATCTTTTCAGGTCAATGAAATTTCTACCATAAATCCGGAATCGGATGAAGACATTAATTTAGAAAAAGAATTGCAGACTTTAAAACATCTTGATGAATTAGTTGAAACTGCCAATCGACTATCTTTGGAATTAACCGATGATGATGAATCAATTTATAATAGAATATCTTCATCCTTAATTGCACTTGAAAAATTGGTTAATATTGATCGGAAACTGGGGGAATATTCGGAACTAATTAGATCTGCTTCCCTTAACGTACAGGATACTTCAGCAGGTTTAAACGACTATGTAAATTCTCTTAATCATGATAAAAATAGACTAATTGAAATTCAAGATCGCTTAGGAGCGATTGATGGTTTGAAACGGAAATATGGTGGTTCTATTGATGCTATCTTGAATACAAAGAACCAAATGATAGAGGATCTAAATAATATTTCTTCATTAGATGAAGATATAAAAAAAATACAAAAAACAATATCTGTGGATAAAACAACTTATCAAAAATTAGCTGAAGAAATCCATAATGAGAGAGAACATGGATCCAAGATATTATCAAAAGCGGTTGAAAAAGAAATGTTACAGTTAAATATGCAAGAAGCAAGATTTGAAATTCAAATCACGCAAAAATATATACATGATTCATTTGCAGTTTATAATGGTAAATCTGTCTTTGCCAATGAAAAAGGATTTGACACCATTCAATTTTTGTTAAGTGCAAATCCCGGCGAACGATTAAAACCACTTGTAGAAATTGCTTCGGGTGGTGAAATTTCTAGGATTATGTTGGCAATAAAAACTGTATTTCAAAATAATGATCCAATTGATTCATTAGTTTTTGATGAAATTGATAGTGGAATTTCCGGTGTAGCAGCAGAAAAAGTAGCAAAAAGTTTGGTGAATCTTGCTAAGACTAAACAAGTTATTTGTATTACCCATTTACCACAAATTGCTCAAAGTGCAAGAAGTCATTTGCATATTTCCAAGTCGATTAAAAATGGTAAAACCATTGTTACAGGTAATTATCTAAATGATAATGAGAGGAAACAGGCTATTTATCAATTATCAGTAGGTGAACAAGTATTTAATTAAAAATCTATATAAAATAAGATGGAAAAATTAGTAATAGAAGGAAATCATCAGTTAAAAGGTGAGGTTCAAATAAGCGGTGCAAAGAATGCCGTATTACCCGTCATGGCAGCTGCTTTATTGGCAGCGGGTGAAACCAAAATAAATCGTGTTCCAGATTTAAGAGATACGCGTACAATGGCGAAATTATTAGGAGTGCTAGGTGTCCAAATTCAGTTTACTAGTAATAAAATGCAAATCGATGCCACGACAATTGATAGACCAATTGCGCCATATGATTTAGTTAATAAGATGCGCGCATCGTTTTACGTATTAGGACCGCTAGTAGCACGCTTTGGAAAAGCGATTGTATCCTTACCGGGTGGGTGTGCTTGGGGTCCGAGACCAGTAGATTATCATCTCAAAGGATTAGAAAAATTAGGTGCTAAAATCGAACTGGAGGGCGGTGATATTATTGCTAAATCGAAGAAGCTAATTGGGAATAATATTCGATTTGATTTTCCATCTGTAGGGGCAACTGGAAATATAATTATGGCAGCAGTTCTTGCAAGAGGCGAAACAAAAATTACCAATGCAGCCAAGGAACCCGAAATTGTACAATTATGTGAATTTTTGGTATCAATGGGTGCAAAAATAGATGGAATTGGGACTACAGAAATAACAATTGAGGGAGTTGATGAACTTTTTCCACAAGAAGTATCAGTAATTCCAGATAGAATAGAAGCGGGAACTTTTTTAATTGCCGGAGCTGCACTTGGAAAAATCACATTGAAAAACACAATACCCGAGCATTTGTCGGCTGTTATTGAAAAAATAATCGAAGTTGGCGCAGAAGTAGTGATTGACAAAAACGATATTACTGTAAAACGTGCTAAGAAAATAAATGCAATTGATGTAACAACTGCTGTATATCCTGGATTTGCAACCGATTTACAGGCCCAATGGATTGCCTTAATGAGTGTTGCTACAGGCTCATCAATAGTTACTGATACAATTTATAATGATCGATTTAGCCACGTGCCAGAATTAAATCGCTTAGGAGCAAACATTACTGTCGAGGGAAATTCTGCTATAGTGCGAGGTGTAAAAGAAATAATTGGTGCAAAAGTACGATCTACAGATATTCGTGCAAGTGCTTCACTTATTATAGCAGGTTTAATGGCAAAAGGAGTTACAGAGGTGAATCATATACACCATATAGATCGTGGTTATGAAAAAATCGAGAATAAATTTGCTCAATTAGGCGCAAAGATAAAGCGTATTTCATTAGATGATTGATTCTTTTGGTATCAAGTTATTTGCTGTTAAATTTGACTTTAAAACTCTAGAGGGTATTAAATGAGGATAGTTATAATTGGTGTGGGTGAAGTTGGTTTTCATGTTGCAAAAGCCTTGAGCCAAGAAGACTTTGATATAACTGTGATCGACAATGATCCTGAAAAATGCCGTCGAGCTTCCGAGCATTTAGATGTAATAGTTGTCCAAGGAAACGGAGCAAGTCCAAAAAATTTAGTTGAGGCAAATGTTGATAAAGCAGATTATGTATTCGCATTAACAAGAATTGATGAAGTAAATCTTATTGCATCGCAACAGGCAAGACAATTAGGTGCCAATAAAGTAATAGCTCGACTTCGTAATCAGCAATATAGTGATACAAGTTCCATAATTAAACCTGAAAAATTTGGAATTGATTTAGTAATTCACCCAGAAAAAGAAGCATGTTCAGAAATTGTAAGATTAGTTGAACATTCATATGCGACACAAGTAATGGATTTTGAAGGTGGAAGATTAAAAATGATTGGTATTCAAATCCCTTACAATAATCACATTATTGGACGTTCAGTTAAGGAAATATGTGATGATAGTAAGGAAGTAAAATTTGGTATCGTATCTGTAATACGTCGAAATAAAACTATTGTACCGTGGGGAGATTTCATTTTTGAACCAAATGATAGAGCCTATTTTTTAATTAAAACTAAAAATCTTGATGAATTATTAAATATACTTAGCATTAATAATCATAAATCTAATCGAATAATGATTTTTGGCGGTGAAAAAATCGGGTACTCTGTAGCTGAGATATTACAAAAGGAAAAATCAATTAGATTAATTGATAACAGAAGAAGAAGGTCCGAACAAATTGCCGCAAATTTATCCGATACTATGGTTATTAATGCTGATGGAACTGATTTGGAGTTTCTTAAATCAGAAAATATTCAAGAGGTAGAAAGTTTTATTGCTGTTACAAAGGATGAGAAAATAAATATATTAGGCGGAATCCTTGCTCATCAATTAGGGGCTAAACAAACCATAATCCATATTAATACGACTGAATATTTACCGTTGTTACAGGAATTAGGAATCGGATCGGTTGTAAGTAAAAATATGGCTACAGTTAATAAGATAATACGAAAAATATACAGCGATAAAACTGAAACTGACCTTATCGCTTTTGAAGAGATGGATGTAGACGTAATTGAGTTACAAGCCCAAGTTGGAAGTAAAGTTACCCAAAAATCACTTGAGGAAATTGATTTTCCAAGTGATAGTATCGTTGGAGTCATTAACCATCATGGTAATTTGAGTATTGCTCGAGGTAATTCAATAATAACTGAAGAAGATACTGTATTAGTATTCTCAAAAACTAAAGCTATACCAAAGATTCGCAGTTTATTTGGTCTTTAATGAATAAAAAGACAATCCTAAATATCCTTGGTGCTCAAATCGGACTGTTGAGTATTGCCTTATTAATTCCGGCTTTCATTTCTTTGGGATATCAAGAAAATGATTTCAGAAGTTTTTTATTATCAGCAAGTATAGCTTTTATTATTGGAATTCCATTATGGTATTTTACAAGAAAAAGTAAAACTCTGTCCACTAAAGACGGGTTCCTGATTGTTACGGCTGCGTGGATAATTACTGCAATAATTGGCGCTTTACCATTTTATTTTAGCGGAACAATTCCAAATATTACCGATGCTTTTTTTGAATCAATGTCCGGTGTTACAACAACCGGGGCAACAATTATCGGTAATCCGAGAACACTTCCGAATCTTCCCAATGGAGTAGAAAGTTTACCACATGGAATTCTGTTTTGGAGATCATTTATTCAATGGATCGGTGGAATGGGAATTATTGTATTCACTATAGCAGTATTACCATTATTGGGAATCGGTGGCGTACAAATGTTCAAAGCGGAAGTTCCCGGTCCTGTATCAGATAAATTACGTCCACGAGTAAAAGAAACAGCTAAAATATTATGGTTAGTTTATGTTGGGTTTACAGCATTAGAAGCACTATTGCTCGGACTCGGTGGAATGACCTGGTTCGATGCTATATGTCACGCCTTTACAACAATGCCTACCGGAGGATTTTCAACTTCGAATGCAAGTATTGCCGGCTGGACGAGTTCAGCAATTCATTATGTAATTGTATTTTTTATGCTAATGGCTGGAATAAATTTTTCACTTCATTTTAAAGCTATGTCGGGAAATGTAAAATCATATTTCCGAGATTACGAATTCAAGATTTATATTGGAATTATTCTTTTGGTTACCTTTGGAATATTTATAATTGTTAGTTTGAGTGATGGCGGATTTTCACATATTAAATTCAGAGATTCGTTATTCCAAACAGTTTCAATAATTACAACTACGGGATATGGAACTTATGACTACGAATTGTGGAGTTATTTTATTCAGTTTACGCTTGTAGGACTAATGTTTCTTGGAGCAATGGGTGGGTCAACCGGAGGTGGCATGAAACTGATACGCGTTTTTCTAATTATTAAACACAGTATTATGGAAACTCGCCGATTATTACATGCAAGGGCAATTATTCCAATTAGAATTGGAAATCGGTATATTGATGAAAGCATAATTCGAAATACGTTAGGATTTTTCCTATTTTATATGGCAATATTTTCTCTTACTGCAACAGCGTTAACAGCGATGGGTATTGATATAACATCTGCGATCGGAGCTGCTGCATCGGCAGTTGGGAATATTGGTCCTGCACTAGGAAACTTTGGACCTACGGACAATTATGCATTATTGCCCGATATTGGAAAATGGATTTTGTCATTTGCAATGTTATTAGGGCGATTAGAAATATTTACGGTACTTATTCTATTTAGTCGCACATATTGGAGATAAACTTAGGAGAATTTTATGAATTTTATAAAAGTTGACATTAATAATTATATTGCTACAATTATAATAAATCGCTCTGAAGTGCTTAATGCTATGAATAAAGTCGTAGTTGCCGAACTAAAAAAAGTAATGGAAGATTGTGAAGAGAATAATGATGTTGGCGTAATTGTTATTACAGGTAGTGGTGATAAGGCATTCGTTGCTGGCGCAGATATCAAATCTATGCAAAAAATGTCCGGACGGGAAGCATTGGAATTTAGTCGGGAAGGTCAGGATATGACAATGGTGATAGAAAACTCTCCCAAACCGGTAATTGCTGCTATAAATGGATTTGCCTTAGGTGGTGGTTGTGAAATTGCATTGGCCTGTGATATGCGTATCGCATCGGAAAATGCGAAATTTTCACAACCTGAAGTTGCCCTTGGTATCATTCCTGGATGGGGTGGTACACAGAGGTTGCCTCGTTTAATAGGAAAAGGACGAGCAATTGAAATGATTGCCGGTGGTAAAATGATAGATGCAGAGGAAGCTTTACGGATCGGACTTGTGAATCACATAGTACCGCAATCGGAATTATTAGACGAAGCGCTATCATTGGCAAAATCTATTATAAAAAATGGCCCGGCGGCGGTTGGAGCAGCCTTAAAATGTATACATAAGGGTTATGACAAAGATTTGGAAAATGGACTGGATATTGAGCTAAACGCATTTGCGGAATTGTTTGAAACCGATGAACAACGCGAGGGGACAACCGCTTTTGTCGAAAAAAGAAAACCAAATTTTAGAAAATAGTTTATAAATATGTTCTTCCTCTAATTCAATAACAATTGTGAGGTTAAGCTATACAACTTATCGTTTGGGATGTACTCATCCATTTGGAATTTCCCGCAGTTCTTATGATTATTATGATAGAGTTTTTATTTATTTAGAACAAGATGGTTTTATTGGCAGGGGAGAGGCAGCTCCATCAGAGAGATATAATGAATATATCCTCCAAATCCTTAAAAGATTAAAAAATAAAATAATTCTTCCTATATCTGTTTCTAATATAGATGAAGTAGTAGAAATAATTGACGGATATACTTCTGATATAAAATCGTTACGTTCGGCATTTATTAGTGCTTTATATGATTGGTGGACTCAAAGTAATAATATTTCTTTATATGAATATTTTAAATATGATGGATATATCAATCAACCAACATCCTTTACAATCGCGATTGGTGATTTTGATAAACTGGCTCAAAAAATCGAAGAAGCAAAAGAGTATAAAATATTAAAAGTTAAATTGGGTACTGAAAACGACAAGGAAATTATAACTGAGATACGAAAGTATACTGACAAACGAATTCGTGTTGATGCAAATGAAGGTTGGGATTTTAATAATGCTATTGAAATGTGTGAGTGGCTTGCGGTAAATAATGTTGAATTAATTGAACAGCCTTTACCTGCTACCAATCTTGATAAAATGATTGATTTGAAAAATCATTCACAATTGCCATTAATTGCTGATGAAAACTGTCTTACTTCCGCTAATATCGAGGATATTGTTGATGGATTTGATGGAATTAATATTAAACTGGCAAAGTGCGGTGGAGTGGACGAAGCGTCGAGAATGGTAGAGACTGCGAAAAAGCACAATTTAAAAATTATGTTTGGATGTATGATTGAATCATCAATTGGTATAACAACTTTAGCTCAAATGGCATCGCAAGCCGATTACCTTGACCTAGATGGTAATTTATTGATTGATAATGATCCGTATAATGGTATGCAAATTGTAAACGGTATTCCTAAATTGCCAGATGGTAAAGGGTTAGGATTAAGTTTAAAAAATAATTATAAAAATAAATTTCCGGATTTAAAATGAAAATATTAGGAATTGAACATATTGGAATTGCTGTAAACAATTTAGAGATAAATGCTCAATTTTGGCAATTATTACTAAATAATAATGATCCCATTACAGAAGAAATAAAAGATCAAAAAGTAGCTACTGAAATATTCGATACTGGTATGGGGAAAATTGAACTTTTAGAAGCTACATCTCTAGACTCACCAATAGTAAAATTCATTGAGAAAAGAGGTCAAGGTGTCCATCATATCTGCTTTCAAGTTGATGATATTAAGCAAGCAATTGAGGAATTAATCAAAGTTGGTATTGAATTAATTGATAAAACTCCGAGAGTCGGTGCAGAAGGATACTTGATCGTTTTTATACATCCAAGTAGTACGGGTGGTGTATTAGTAGAGCTTGCAGAGAAACCAGTGAATTGAAGATTCAATATTTAAGATTGAATATTTAGAGTAAGTTTACAATCCTCAGCATTTTGGGTTTTATATCTGTCCCAATAGGGGCTTTTTTATTTTCTTCTTTTTTCGATAAAATCTATTGAATTTCAGTTGATATAATGACTGTAAAAGACAAATTAAAACTAGTCCCAACCAAGCCAGGCGTATATCTATTCCATAATGATAAAAATGAAATAATCTACATTGGAAAAGCTAAAAATCTACGGAATCGAGTAAGATCATATTTCCAAAAGAATAAATATCAAACACCTAAAAATCAGGCATTAATTGCTCGAATTACAGACTTAGAATGGATAGTAGTGGCAAATGAAGTAGAGGCATTGCTAACTGAAGCAAATCTTATAAAACAGCATACTCCAAAATATAATATTGATTTAAGGGATGATAAATCATTTCCATTTATAAGAGTTACCAATGAACCATATCCGCAGGTATATCTGACGAGAAAAATTATAAAAGACGGATCTAAATATTTTGGTCCTTACACCAATGTAGCAATTCTTAAACAGAGTCTTAGTGCATTAAGACGTGTTTTTCCAATTCGCACATGCACGTATTATCTTGATGAAAAAATTGTTAAGGATAAAAAGATTAAACTTTGTTTGGACTATCATATCAATAAGTGCGAGGGACCTTGCGAGGGCATTGTTAGTCATGCGGAATATAATGGAATGATCAAGCGTGTGATTGAATTCTTGCACGGAAATACAGCGGTTACAGAAGATTATATTGCCGAGCAGATGGAGGTCGCTTCTAAAGAGAAGCGATATGAAGATGCCGCGCTTGCCCGCGATCAACTTACTGCGGTGAAGGATTTTAACGCGCGACAAAGAAAAATTACTGCCAATTTTACCGATCGAGATGTATTTGCTTTAGCACGGGAAGAAAATTTAGGAATAATGGTAATTGTGAGAATTCGACAGGGGAGATTATTTAGCAGGGAGAAGGTTTCCTTCCAAGGATTGGATAAAGATTCAGTTGTATTGAAGTCAATTATAACAAGATTTTATATGGATGGAGATTCAATTCCACCGGAAATATCATTACCTGTAGAACCGGATGACGAAAATGAATTGATGGAATGGTTAAGTGGAAAAATAAAACGAAAGATCAAATTTTTATATCCGCAAAGAGGTGAAAAAGCGCAGGAAAGCAGAATAGCTTATCAAAATGCGAAACTATTATTAGGCGAATGGATCATCAATCGGAAAAAGCGCAAGGAATTTTACCCGGCTTCGGTTGCACAATTACAAGAAGACTTGAATATGAAAGCACCGCCGCGCCGAATTGAGGCATTTGATATATCGCATTTAGGTGGAACTGATACGGTAGCATCAATGGTGTGTTTTGTGGATGGGAAAGCACGGAAAAGTGAGTATCGCAAATATAAAGTAAAAACTGTAATCGGGATTGATGATTTTGCCTCCATGCACGAAGTAGTTTTACGTCGCTATAAGCGCGTACTTGATGAAAAACTTACTTTACCTGACCTAATATTGATTGATGGTGGAAAAGGTCAGCTTTCCGTTGCTGTATCTGCTTTAAATGAATTGAGAATTGACCATATTCCAATTATCGGATTAGCCAAACGGTTAGAAGAAGTATTTTTACCGGGGAATTTGGAGGCACAAACAATCTCAAAACAATCTCCGGGATTGATTTTACTACGCCGAATACGTGATGAAGCGCATCGCTTTGCGATTACATTCCAAAAACAAAAAAGAAATAAAATAGTTACAAAATCAATATTCGACGAAATCCCCGGAATGGGAACGAAGCGCGTAAAACTATTATTAAATGCATTTAGCGATGTGAAGGTAATCGCTAACGCGGATATTGAATCAATTCGTCAACGCACGGGAATACCAGAAAAGATTTGTAATTTGGTAATTAGAAAAGCACAAGAGCATAATAAATAAGAGGAGTTAAAATGGAAACTATAATAAAACCTGACAAGAAATATTATACAAAGAATATTTGGGTGATAATTACAATATCAATTTTGATAATAATCTCAGTAGCTATTACCAATTTGATTATAACAATTGCCGGTGGTGACCCAACTGCAAAGGAAATCTTATGGTGGATTACTCTCGGTTGTATATTAGGTTTATGGATTATTGGCTATCCACTTAGCCATTTGTGGATTAAGAATTTAAGTTATGTAATCCGTGAAGATAGAGTAACTATCCACAAAGGAATACTAACCAAGACTAAACAAAATATACCCTATCGGGCAGTAACAGATTTTGTTTTACATAGGTCTTTATATGATAGGTTTTTAGGAATTGGATCAATTAGAGTACAAACTGCAGGTCAATCTCAGACAGGTACGGGGTACGAAGGAAACTTAGCCGGATTACTCAATTACGATAATTTACACGGTGAACTTAGAGAAAAGATCAAAGTTTTACATCCTACGAGTAGTGGTAATATTCAACCAAAAACAAGCGGAACTGATAGTGATGTATTAGAAGATATATTAAATGAATTAAAGAAAATTAGACGGAACTTGGATAAATAATTATAGTAGCCACTAATGCACGAATAAAAACAATAATTTAAAATCTATTCGTGCATTAGTGGCTATAATTAAATGAACATTAGTATTGATTTCCCCCGTTTTAATTAACCTTTCCAACTTATGGAGACAAAAAATGAAAATTAAATTATTTACATTAACTCTATTAATCCTATCTATGGTAATTATTAGCTGCCAAAAAAGTGATTATAAAGAAGTTAATAAATACACTATTGAACAATTTATGAATACGACAAGTATATTTGGAAACTCGTTTTCAAGCGATGAATCTAAAATCTTATTCACAAGTGACAAATCAGGAATTTTTAATGCTTACACGATGTCGGTAGGTGGTGAAAATTCGACTCAGATAACACATTCGGACAGTACCTCTATCTATGCTGTTTCATTCTTTCCTAAAGATAACCGTATCATCCTTATGAGCGATAAAAATGGTAATGAAATCTATCATATTTCCTTACTGAACGAAGATGGTTCAGTTCAAGATTTAACTCCGTATGAAAATGCACGCTCCACATTTTATGGGTGGAGTTTTGATAAAAATAGTTTTTTCTATGGCTCAAATAAACGCAATCCAAGTTTTATGAATATATATGAAATGGACATAGAAACGTTTACTGCGGAATTATTTTATCAAAATGATGAAGGTTATTCTCTTGGTGATATATCAGACGATAAACGCTTTATTGCATTCAGCAAAACTATAACAAATAACAATTCCGATATGTACCTATATAATATAGAAAGCAAAGAGATGGAGCATCTTACTCCGCACGAAGGTGATATAAATTACTCACCTGCTTCATTTAGTATTGACTCTAAAGCTCTATATTATTTAACAGACGAAAACAGTGAATTCGCTTATCTAAAAAAATATGATATGGATTCTAACGCGCACGAAACCATCACTGAAGCGGATTGGGATATTATGTACGCATATTTTTCAGAAACAGGAAAATACAGGGTAATGGGCATCAATAATGATGCAAAGACTGAAATTGAAATATTTGATTTTGAAAAAAATAAGCAGGTTAATTTACCCGAACTTCCCAATGCTAATATAACTTCTGTAAACATATCTGACAGTGAAAAATTGATGACATTCTATGTAAATGGATCAAGGTCTCCCAATAATTTATACGTTTATGATTTTAATGCTAAAAAATATCAAAAATTAACTGATTCTATAAATCCTGAAATTGATAAATCAGATTTAGTCGATGGTAAAGTTATAAGATTCAAATCGTTTGACGGGCTTGAAATTCCTGCAATTCTCTATAAACCGCATGATATTAAACCCGGAGAAAAAGCACCGGCTCTCGTTAATGTACACGGTGGTCCGGGTGGGCAGGCACGCATCGGGTACCGTGGAACAATTCAGTATTTGGTAAATCATGGATATGTAGTCCTTGATATCAATAATCGCGGTAGTTCAGGTTATGGTAAAACATTTTATCAATTGGATGATTTAAAGCACGGTGAAGATGACTTGATGGATTGTGTTAAGGCAAAGGATTATTTTTACTCTACCGGATATGTTGATTCAAATAAAATCGGTATAATGGGTGGTAGTTATGGTGGCTATATGGTGTTGGCTGCGCTCACTTACCAACCCACTGAATTTGCAGTGGGTGTAGATTTGTTTGGTATTTCAAATTGGGTGAGAACCTTAGAAAGTATTCCACCATGGTGGGAATCATTTAGAGAAGCTTTGTACAAGGAGATGGGTAATCCGGAAACCGATAAAGATTATTTATATCGTATATCTCCATTGTTCCACTATGAAAATATTGTTAATCCGTTAATGGTATTGCAAGGTGCAAATGATCCGCGAGTTTTAAAAGTGGAATCAGACGAAATTGTGGAAGCGGTAAAAGCAAATGGTGTGCCGGTTGAATATGTCCTATTTGATGATGAGGGTCACGGATTTAGAAAAAAGGAAAATCGTATAGCCGGAAATAAAGCAATACTTGAGTTTTTAGATACATATCTAAAGTAATTCCATAAAATAATGTATTAAATTATAGAGCTACCTTGATATAAAATTGAGGTAGCTCTCATGTCATAATAGCAATAGTCAAATTTTATAGTATTAAGTAAATGAATTCAACCGAAAAACAAATAAAGGATATAGTTGATCGTGAAACAAAAGCTTGGGATACTCAGGACGTAGAACTGTTGCTGACAATTTTCCATCCGGATATGGTTTGGCCTTGGCCAAAAGATTCTAAATCTCATAATCCGGTTGATTGGGTGTTAGAGTTTGGTAAGTATAATTATGATAGGTGGAAAAAAAGATGGCAGTATTTATTTGATATGTATTCACTCGTTCACAACAACCGCGATATAATCAAAATTAGCGTTTCTGATGAACAGGATGGTGCATTTGCTGTTGTCGATGTAGATACTTTATGGCGTAGAAAGTCTGATGGAGAGGAATTCCACTGGAAAGGTAGAGCTTGCAAAGTTTATACTAAAGTTTCGGATGTATGGAAACTAATTATGCATACGGGATTGTTGGAATATTTATAAATATGTATATATTAATTTATAGGAAAAATAATTATGTCAAGACAAAATATTGATGTTTGTCCAATATGTCACATAAAATCAAAAATAGAAAATCGAGTAGATTTATATTCTGTACATTGCCCTAAATGTGGATTTTTTCAAATTAGCGGTACTGCTTTTGCAACATTTGGAGATTTTAATCCTAGACAACAGGCAAATATCTCAGGATGGATTCGTGAAAATCAATCATACTTGTTTAGTTCAGATGATAAGAAAATGTTATCAGATTTAAACACACCCCAAATAGGTGAAAAAGCAAAAAAATTATTAGTTCATTTATCATATAAGTATCCTATTGCAGGACTTGAATTTGCATTTCCAAATTTCATGCTTACTAATATCACAGAATTTTTAAATAGTAAAGATATTAGCTTAAAAACTGGGGCATCGGAATTTTTAGATTATCTAGGGTATTCATGGTCTATTAATGAAAATGAACTAAGGTTTATCTTTAAAAAATATTTATTAGAAGAAAAAGGTTTTATTAGTGGTCATCCAAATTATATTATTACTCCGAAAGGCTGGGCTTACCTTGATGAAATCAGAGATATTAATGTTAATGCTGATGTGGTTTTTATTGCCTCTAAATATGAGGAAAATATTAATAAGTATCTAGACAAGTATGTCGTATCGGCTTTAGAAGAACTTGGATACAAACCCAAATTGATGCGTAGCCATCCGCATACTAATATTATAGATAATGAAATGATATCATTAATAAAAAAGAGTAGATTTGTTATTGTTGACTTAACTGAAAATAGCTTGGGTGCATACTATGAAGCAGGCTATGCTCAAGGATTGGGATTAGAAGTGATTTATACATGTGAAAAATCATTTAGAGAGAATAAAAATAATGAATCATTAAAAGGTGTTCATTTTGATACAAGTCATTATCCAATAAATGATTGGGAATTTGGCGATAATCAAGGTATGGATTTTAAGAAAAAGATGCTTGATTTTATCAATGTAAAATTCGGAAAAGGAACTTATTATCCAGAGTAATTAATCAAATACTCGTATTTGTTGTTATCAGTTTTTAAAAATTGATTTAAAAAAGTTTATTTTTCAAATCAATAATATCTTTTATTGCTTCACCTTTCACTAACCAGGCAATACCGAATGCAACTACCGAAACAGTTTCAAATATAAATACATCGTATTTGGTAAAATGGAAATTTTGAAAAATAGTTTCAATAGCCAGTATTCCGATCGAAACCCATACTGCAATTCCACAAAACCGATAGATATAGTTTTTGATTTTCTTTTCGTCAGTCAGCTTACCCTTAGTAAACCTAAAAATTGACATATATCCCATAATAAAAAGGAATACTCCCGCACTTACGAGATGGATAATCCTAATGATTGTGTTGTCATGACCAAATAATGGATAATTTTGCAATAGACACATATTTGTTATCTCAGCACTGTTGCTTCCAATACAGGTAGTAGGGAGCAAGACAATGAGTAAAGCAGCTATTCCACCTATATGTGTGATCAGATTATCACTCAATTTTTCTGTGTCCTTATCTTTTTCATATCCTTTATAGGAAATAAGTAATAGACCAAAAGCAAAAAGAATAGCAATAAAAAACACAGCTGATTTAGTATAGTAATAATGACTAATTGATGATAAAAGTTCTCCGTGGAATGTGAAAATGAGTATCGGTAATAATATTCCAAGTATTCCAATGATTTTTCTGATCCTATAATAAGAATAAAGTATATCCTTTTTAATATCCATTTTTAATCCTATTAATTCTTTAATGTAGTTGTAAATGTAGATGCATTATGGCGTGGTGTACTTGTTTTTTCATTAATATTCAATTTCAAGTGACACATCTTTTGCCGCCTCTACACAAAGTTTCATATCGTGTAATCCAATATGTCCTTTGTATATTTTCCTTTCTTCGTTCAGTCGTTTTACTGTTTTGTATAAATCTTTGTAGTCTGCATTTGCAACTTTTTCGGTAGTATCATATTTTGCTTCAAACAAAACATATGCAAAAGTATGATTTACCCATCTTATTCTTGACAAGTCAGTTAACTTTGTGAGTTTTAATACTGTACTTTCATCAATTCCAATTTGATTGGAAATACCTTTTCTATCTTCAGCGGTTAATACTCTGTCAAACAGTTGAAGTGTGTTTTTTATCCCTATGTTTTCAAATTTCAATATCACATCATTGGTAATGATTGGAAAATCTTTTATTTTATTAGGGTTCTGGTGATAACTTTTTATTTCTCTAATAAGTATTGTTAAATAATCTTCATTTAAGCCAATTTGCTTTGAAAAGTCTTGTAATTTTTTCTTGTTTTTCAATATTTTCATCAACTCATCAATATTCCGAACATTCTGTTTTTTTATAAGGTCAAAATTTTTATCAATATTGTCTTTTAAAATCATTCTACTTGGTAGCAAATCGGCTGATTTCAAAATTTCCTTGTAATTGTTAATACTTATATTTTCTAAGTTAATGTAGTATCCCATTTTATTTATCCTTTATGTACGATTTTTCTTCTTGTATAACGCACAATAGTTTAGGCTATGAGCAGAGCGGGTTTTAATGCACTTCACTTTTAACCTACCGTGATGTTTATTTATAATTAAACCGTTTTTGTC
>JAUXHY010000190.1 GCA_030621275.1 bacterium
AAAGTGTACAATTGAATTAACTTTATCGCCGCAATAATTAATTTCATTTTCGGTAAAAATACGCTTCATAAATTTATCACCATGCGAAGAATTTATTGTTTTATTTAACCGAGGGACAGATACAATATCCGTTCCAATAAAAATATTAGACAACGTTCAGCTCATCAACAATATGCACAACTTCATAAATATCATCAACTTCCCAATCAGCGCCGGAGTCTTTAACATCGGAAGTATCTCCATAACGAGCAAATACTGTTTTTATGCCGACTTTACTCGCGCCAACTACATCCCTCTCTGGCCAATCTCCAACCATTATTGCTTCATCAGAATTAATATCAAGTTGTTTTAAGGCCATTTTAAATGGTATAGGAGAAGGCGGCTTATGCTCTTTTGTATCGTCGAATGTAAGTACAACATCAAAAACATGATGCAGATTGAGATAATATATTCTCATCCAAGCTTCTCTACTTGGAGCATCGGAAACTACTGCAATCTTGATTCCATGTTTAATTAAGTGGATTAAAGTTCGACGAACATTTGGATAAACTAAGAGTGATGCTTCTTTTGCTCGCCTATATGCGACTATGGCAGCGGCAAGTAACTTATTGCTGACTGTACAGTTTTTATATTTTAGAAAATCATCAAATATTAATTGATATTCCCATCCTTTTTTATGATAAATCTCAAAAATATATTCATATGCTTCATCTTCATCACAATCGAGACCGGCTTCAATCATTGCACTTACTGCAGCATGAACTCCGTATTCCTTCATTTTTTTGAAGTCAAGTAGAGTGTTATCAAGGTCAAATATTACTGCCTTGATCATAATAATTTAATCAATAATAGATTCTATAATTAGTTTTGATAACGATGCGGGTTTCTGATCTTATCTATTTCATATTCGGCGAATGTTTTCCAAGTACGATCTCCACGAGCTTTTTCTAATGCATTTAAAGCGGCTGTTTTATTACCGGCTCCTCCACAATACTCTGCAACTCCTAACTCTAACCATGCTTCACCTGATTTATCTTTAATATCGAGCGATTTTCTAGCTGCACGCTTGGCTTCTTCACAATTTCCTAGTATATTTTGGACATGGGCAATTTTAACCCAAGCTTTTTCATCTTTTCGATCAAGTGTGGTAGCTAAATCCAAATTAATTAATGCTTGATCATACTCTTTATTGTCAATGTTAATGGTAGCTAGTGTAATATACGGTTTTGCATATGACCCATCGATTTGAAGTGCTTGTTGACAAAACGATTTTGCCTTATTAAACTTATTTGTTTTATAGTAAATATCTCCCATTGCACAATAAGCTTTTGCATAGCCTGGATTTGTATCAATTGCTTTTTGAAATGCAACAAGAGCTCCTTGGTCATCTCCACCCGACCTTTTAGCAATACCTAGTCCGTACCAACCTTGATAAAAATCCGGTTTTGCTTTAACAGATTTTGCGTAAGCTTTAATTGCACCGCGATTATTTTTTAATCGTGTTTCTACGACCCCTAATTGATAATAAGCTTGATAAAATGAATCATCAATTGTTATAACCTTTTTATAATAATCTAATGCATTATTATAGTCACGACGACGATAAAAATTGTTACCCACATTAAACATATTACCCGCGAGGCTTATAAGTGCATCTTTGGTCTTTTTATGGTTTTCGTTAATTGCTAACGCATTGTTAAAATATTCAATAACCGTATCAAAATCACCTTCACGCATTTTTACGACACCTATGCTATAAATTGCTTCCGTCATGTATGGATATTTTTCAATTACTTTATAATATGATGCGATAGCGTTTTCATATTCACCTGCATCAAGTTCGCGCGCACCTTGTGACATAAATTTATTGATTTCATTCAACTGATCATATTCGTCACGATATTCTTGATTTTCAGGATCGGCTTCAATCGCTTGTCTCAAATAATTTTTTGTTTGATCCATATCACAGTTTCTAACACTGATTTTAGCTAATTGAATCATCGCAGGTGCAAAACCGGCATCCAAATCCAACGCAGCCTTGAAAAAACTATCAGCAGAATCCCAATCACTAACTTCTAGCGCTTCGAGTCCTTTTGCGTAAAGATCATCAGGTACTGTATCATTCGCTAAGGATATTCCCATAAGAAATATTAACATAAGTAGCAATTTGTTTGTCTTCATTTATCAACCTCTCATTTGTTCAAATTTTGTGCCGAAGGCGGGACTCGAACCCGCACCTCCATAGGAGACTACCCCCTCAAGATAGCGTGTCTACCAGTTCCACCACTTCGGCAAAATTATTCAGCGCTATCGTCATCTATCGGTACCGAAGTAGGTAACGATAGGTCAGCTCCTGGGGTTATACTTTGATTTTCCGCTTCTTGTTTCAAAATGGATTCAGATTCTACAGCAGATGGTGAACTAACCAAACTAATGACCACCGCTAAACCTAAGAATATAACCGCCAAATATGTAGTAAGTTTGCTTAAAAATGTACCTGCTCCACGACCACCCAACAGAGCACTGGTTGCAGTACTACCAAAAGTTCCCGACAAACCACCACCTTGGCTTGCCTGCATTAAAATTACAATAATTAGCAGTATGCTAATAATCGTATGTATTACTATTAAAAATGCTTGCACATCTAACCTTTTAATTTTTTATTAACTGTTAATATTATTTCTTTAAACGGATCAATTTTCAAACTAGCTCCACCTATAAGAAATCCGTTTACATCCTTTATTCCAAATAACTCTTCGGCATTTTCCGGTTTCACTGAACCACCATATAAAATTGATGTGTCATCTGCAATATCTCGTGAATAGAAATCCGATAAAATATTGCGTACCCATTTATGCGCTTCACCAACTTGCTCAATAGTTGCTGTTTCTCCTGTTCCAATTGCCCATACCGGTTCATATGCAATCACAACCTCATCCAATTTTTCAACTCCGCTTAGACCTTCCTTTAATTGATGAAAAAGAACGTCTTTTGTTTCATTACTTTTTCGTTGATCTAATGTTTCGCCAATACATAAAATCGGTTTTAAACCACCATTTAAGACTGATTTTACTTTTTTATTAATCCATTCATCGGTTTCATTAAATACGTGTCGACGTTCTGAATGACCTAAAATAACATAGTCTACACCACAACTTTCCAACATATTCACTGAAATCTCTCCTGTAAAAGCACCTTCATTTTCCCAATGACAATTTTGAGCACCTAATTTATAAGGAGCATCTTTGAGTATAACATCAATGTTAAATAACGCCGAAAAAGGCGGGCAAAATATAACTTCTACATCATCTATATTCAACATCAAATTCACAAAATCTTCCACGAAATTTCTACCTTCAACAGATGTTTTGTACATTTTCCAATTACCAGCAACTATTGCGTGTTTATTCATTTATCCTCCCAACGCCTCAACTGACGGTAGTCTATTCCCGGATAGCAATTCCAATGATGCTCCTCCGCCTGTTGAAACATGTGACATTTTATCAATTAATTCATATGATTTTACAGCTGCTGCTGTATCACCTCCACCAACTATTACAACACTTCCTTCTTCATTTGCTTGTGTCATAATCTCAGCAATTTTTTTTGTTCCATTATCATACTCTGGTTTCTCAAAT
>JAUXHY010000117.1 GCA_030621275.1 bacterium
TGGATACCCGCCTGCGCGGGTATGACAGAAACGGTGTCATTCTGAACAAAGTGAAGAATCTAGTTAAAAGAAATTGGATTCTTCTTCGCTACGCTCATCAGAATGACAAAAAATTCTACTCCTGTATTTTGAAAACATCATCCAAAGGCATTTTGGGTTTTAAGTAACCTACTTCATGTGCAACACCTTCGATGAATTTAATAAACTTTATATCAGCATCGTGAACCCATTCTGTACCTTTATGCTCATATACTAAAGTTTTCCCTTCTAAAATTGGGTCAGTAGGAGGACCAAACAATCCTCTTCCGCTAAAACCCTCTTCAAGTATAGCCGAGATCCACCATTTGTGGTACCAATCCTCAGACCAATCTCCACAAATAGTAATATTTACATGGTCGATAATCCCATCCGCATTGTAGTCTCCAGAACCAATAGACATATTATCAAATCTCTTATATTGCCATATACAGACATCAATATCTTGATACATTCCATCGTAATATGTTGTATCCATCATTTGAAATGGATATTTTAAATGCACATCAATTGAATCTCTTATGAGACTTTTTACAATTACTAGCTCGCTATCAGGAAAAGCTTCAATATAACTGTCTCCCTTATAATCCACTGCAATATTTCCTCTTAGTATAAAGTAATCTTTCATATCTACACTTGGTACTTTTGCTCCATGCAAACCCAAACGACTAAAGTTTGTTTCATACGCAAGTATTCTAAACTCTTCCGGTGTCATATTGTTGTTCAAGTAGGTAACTACCATTATATCAGCATCGCTTATATCGTTGTTTGCCAATACACTTCTCGCTGTTGTAATAAATGACATTGGTTGTGATTTGTCTAAGCTTCGATATCCTGCTTCGATGTCTAGGCTCGTTGCTGGATCTATTTGTGTCTTGTATTTTCCAGTTGCGTCTGCCCAGACTGTATCTCCTTGTATGATTGCGAAACCTTGTAAATCAGTGTTTGTTTCCCATGTGTCTGAATCAAGAATTGTACCCGCAATGTCTGTCATTGGATTAATAGTATAAATAAAACTTTTCTCAGCCACTCCACTGTTTGTGTCTGTTACTTTCAATGTGATTTCAGAACTTCCGTTTCCATTTGCTTGATAGCTTTCTACAATTAAATTATTGTCGTCATCTAAAGCTAGTTTTATTAAGTCAGGGTTTGATTGTGTTAACTCAAGACTTATATCTTCGATTAAATCTTCGTTATCATAAATGATTATACTTTTTACAATTTCTTCTATATTTATTTCATCTTCATTTTTAGTAATGGCGTTTCCAAATGTATAATCTATAATTGGTGCTTGGTTTTCAACATTCACTTGCCATTCAGCTGTATCCGCTTCAGTATTATACACTACGATTTGAATTAAGAATGTACCCATTTCAACTATATTGAAAGTGTAACTGCTTGAATCGCCAACTGTAACACCATCAATCAATGTCATATAATCTAATGAATCACCATCGGCGTCTCTTGCAGTTACCTCAAAAGTAACTGTATCTCCAATCTTTTTATTTAAGGTGTATTCTGTTGGTATTCTATTTGTAATTCGAGGCGGGTTGTCAGGTTCTTCAGTAGTTGTGGTAAATAATTTGCAACCGCCAAGTAAAATAATAATTATAAATAATATGTATCTTTTCACAGAGGAAACTTAAACTAGATTGTCATTCCCTCGAAAGCGGGAATCTATGTTTATTATTGTGGATTCCGCATCTAGTGCGGAATGACAAAATTTGTGTCATTCTGAACGAAGTGAAGAATCTATTATCATATTATTATGGATTCTTCGTTACACTCAGAATGACATTTTTAAATGACAAATAAATCTATTTTTTATTTAATAAATCTAATTGTAATTTAATACGACTAAATTAGTCGTGTTTATATGTTAAAACTTAATAAAAAGACTGGATACGCATTAATTGCTCTGCAGCATATGCATGGAAAAAGTCATAATGACATAACAAGTGCTAAGGAAATAGCCGAGGAATTTGACCTTCCTGCATCGCTTTTAGCGAAAGTTCTGCAGCAATTGGCTAAACATGATATTATTGAACCGATTCAAGGACCAAGCGGTGGATATCGGCTTAACAAACCTTTAGAAAAAATTAAGTTAAATGATTTTATTGAAATAATCGAAGGACCTGTTGGTTTAGTGGATTGTTTACACGATCCCGATTGCAGTCATATTGGAACTTGTAATATTCGTGTTCCCATAGAACGTGTTAATAACACGATTAAAGATATATTTTCAAAAATGACTTTAGCAGATATAACAAAATAGGAACTTTATGGTAACAGAAGACCAAGTAATTGATACCCTCAAACAAGTTTTCGATCCGGAAATTCCGGTTGATGTATGGAATTTAGGGTTGATATATAATATAAATATTGTTGATAGTGATAATCCTGAGAAACAAAATATTAATATTACCATGACATTAACAACTCCCGGTTGCCCGATGGTTCAGCATATCAAAAATGATGTTAAAACTAAAATTGAAGCAATGGATGGCGTTAATGAAGCTATTGTGGCCGTAACATTTGATCCGCAATGGAATGTAAATATGATAAGTGACGAAGCACGGAAAAAACTGAATTTATAGTATGTCTCAAATTCCACAAAAATCTGACACCTTTAAAGACCGCGAAGACAAAATAATTGATGACGCAATCAATCAAAATTATAAATATGGTTTTGTATCAAACATCGAACAGGAAATAATTCCACCAGGGTTGAATGAGGATGTCGTTCGATTAATATCATCTAAAAAGAATGAACCTGATTGGCTGTTAGAATGGCGATTAAAATCATATAGAAATTGGAAAAAGATAGTTGAGCCAACATGGGCAAAAATCACTTACCCTCCAATTGATTTCCAAGCAATCAGTTATTATGCTGCTCCCAAAGAAAAGAAAAAACTAGGCAGCTTAGATGAGGTAGATCCTGAATTATTAGATACATATAATAAACTCGGCATACCATTAGATGAGCAAAAAATGCTTTCAAACGTAGCAGTTGATGCTGTTTTTGATAGTGTTTCCGTAGCGACAACCTTTAAAAAAGAATTAGCCAAGCATGGCGTAATTTTTATGCCATTTTCCGAAGCTGTTCAAGAACATCCCGATTTAATAAAAAAATATTTAGGAATGGCAGTTCCTCCAACTGATAATTTTTATTCGGCACTTAATTCTGCTGTTTTCAGCGATGGCTCGTTCGTTTATATTCCAAAAGGTGTCCGCTGTCCAATGGAACTATCTACATATTTTCGTATAAATGCCTCACAAACCGGACAGTTTGAACGTACATTAATTGTTGCAGAAGCTGGAAGTCATGTAAGTTACTTAGAAGGATGTACCGCACCAATGCGCGATGAAAATCAGCTCCACGCAGCTGTTGTCGAATTAATCGCTCACAAAGATGCAAATATCAAGTATTCCACAGTACAAAATTGGTATCCCGGAGATAAGGAAGGAAAAGGTGGTATATATAATTTTGTGACAAAACGAGGACTTTGTAAGGAAAAGAATTCAAAAATATCTTGGACTCAAATTGAAACCGGCTCGGCTATTACCTGGAAATATCCGAGTGTAATTCTTAAAGGTAATAATTCTGTTGGTGAGTTCTATTCGGTTGCTATGACAAATAATTATCAACAAGCGGATACTGGTTCAAAAATGATCCATATTGGTAAAAACACAAAAAGTACCATCATTTCAAAAGGTATTTCCGCTGGTAAATCGCAAAACACCTATCGCGGTGGCGTAAAAATTATGAAAAGTGCGGAGAATGCACGCAACTTTTCACAATGTGATTCTATTTTAATCGGTGACAAATGCGGTGCTCATACTTTTCCTTATATTGATGTACGGAATCCATCAGCACAAATGGAACACGAAGCAACCACATCAAATATCGGTGAAGATCAATTATTTTACTGCAATCAACGTGGCATATCAACAGAAGATGCAGTTTCTATGATCGTAAATGGATTTTGCAAAGAAGTATTCGCCGAATTGCCAATGGAATTTGCTGTTGAAGCACATAAATTAATGGAAATCAGTTTAGAAGGGTCCGTAGGATAAAAAAATACTAAAATGAAAAATATGTTAGAAATTAAAAATTTACATGCCTCTGTAGAAGGCAATCAAATATTAAAGGGAATTGATATAACAATTAAACCCGGCGAGATACACGCGATAATGGGACTAAACGGGTCTGGCAAAAGTACTCTTGCAAATATTATATCGGGCAGCGATAATTATGATATAACAAAAGGCAAGGTTCACTATAATGATAAAAATCTTTTGGATTTATCTCCCGAAGAACGAGCCTTACAAGGAATTTTTATGTCGTTTCAATATCCGGCTGTTATTCCCGGAGTAAATAATACTTATTTTTTGAAAGCAGCGTTAAATGCCAAAAGAAAGTATCAAGGGAAAATTGAATTAGATGCAATTGATTTTATGGCTTTAATCAAAGATAATCTAAAGATGTTAGAAATGGATGAATCATATCTTAGAAGATCAGTCAATGCCGGTTTCTCAGGTGGAGAGAAGAAACGTAATGAAATTTTACAAATGATAACTCTGGAACCCAAATTAGCCATACTCGACGAAACTGACTCGGGACTAGATATTGATGCACTGAAAATAATTGCCAAAGGTGTAAATAATTATCGTAATGCGGATAGAGCATTTTTGGTTATCACACATTATCAAAGATTACTTAATTATATCGAACCCGATGTTATCCATGTTTTAATTGATGGAAAAATTGTGAAAACCGGAGGAAAAGAATTAGCACTAACTTTGGAAGAAAAAGGATATCAGTGGTTATCTGATAATTCTGCTAAATCAGCAAACTAATGAATTTGACGCAGCAAAAAGCACAATTTGAAACATTTTTACAATCTCAAAACGATGAGTCTCAGGCTGTGAAGGATGATCGTAAAGATGCATTTGGACGTTTTTTAGAAATTGGTTATCCAACAAAGAAACATGAGGATTGGCGTTTCACTAACTTAACTTCATTAGCAAAAACTGAGTATCGATTCCCCAATGGTGAAATAAATAAAATCGACGATAATATTATCAATAAACATTCCATTGATAATTGTCATAGAATTGTATTTGTTAACGGAATAATTGATACTGAACTTTCAGTGCTTGATGGTACTGCCAAACAAATTACGATAAAAAATATTTCCGATTCAACCAATAAACTAACCAGTGATTCTACTAAAAATAATGCAAATCCATTTATTTTA
>JAUXHY010000148.1 GCA_030621275.1 bacterium
CCGGTATTTACACCATAAATTTTTACATTTTTCTTTTGCAAATCAGCAAAAATACGATGTGAATTTTTAATAGATTTTTTAACTTGTGGAGAAAGTCTAGCTCGTATAGGATGTTCTAAGAATTGTTTAAAATCCTCAACACAATACTTTTTATGCGAAACAGATATGGTCAACATAGATAAATTTATGATATTAATCTATTACTACACAACTTAGGAAATTGTGAATAATATTTTTATTCCAACTCATTTATATCTGTGAATACTTGCATTTGAACCGGAATTGCTTCGCTAAAATTT
Source organism: bacterium (assembly GCA_030621275.1). Taxonomy (GTDB): domain Bacteria; phylum Fidelibacterota; class Marinisomatia; order Marinisomatales; family JAHJCW01; genus JAHJCW01. Next base: position 300 of record JAUXHY010000148.1, read on the forward strand.
GTTCCGTACCGTTTTGTGACTATCCTATCATCTAATACTATAAAAATACCTTCATCTGTCATTGTACGGATTAATCTGCCAAATCCTTGCCTAAATCGAATAACGGATTCGGGTACGGCAAAATTAATAAATGAATTATCACCTGACATCTCAAGCATTTCAGAGTATGCTTTGATTGTCGGTTCTGTCGGTACATCAAATGGAAGTTTTGTTATTATCAAAATTTGCAATAGATCACCCGGCAAATCAACACCTTCCCAAAAGGCAGAAGTTCCTAATAATACGCCATTTGGTGTCCTCTTCATACCATCTATTAATGATTGTCTTGAGGAATTAAATATTTGAGCAAAAATTGGAATATTTTTTCCAACTGAACTATTTTTTAATTCGTTATATACACCTGTTAAGGTTTTCCGGGCGGTGAAAAGTACCATAATTCGCTGATTATATTTCTGACTTATCAATTCTATTACTTTCGCAATTGAAACTGAATCAGTTGTTATACTTTTACGATTTCCATACTGTAAATATGTAACTTGATCTTCATAGTAAAAAGGACTTGGGAAATAATCTGTTGTTACTGATTTATCAATTGTCCTGTCAAGTCCGGTACGGCGGAAATAATAATCAAATCCGCTATTAACTCTAAGAGTGGCAGAAGTCAAAACACAATGGGGAATATTTTTAAAAAATAATGAATTTAATTTCTCCGACACATCGACTGGTGAAACATGTAAGGACAATATTAATTCATTACTAAATTTTCGTTCCTTAAAATCTCCTTCTTTCCAATATATATTTTCCGGATTTTGCTCAGAAGTAAGTAATATTACATTATTTATAAGTCCACTTAATATATCTTTATGTTGGGCTAAAACTTGATGCAATTCATCATAATCCTTACGTTCAGGATCTTTTTCTAATAAAGTGTTCGCAGTTTTTTCTATTGTAATCTGTAATCTTTTTAAGGCATCCACCAATTGTTCTAGTTCGTCCGTAGCTGATATATATTCTTCTTCAAGTTTGTTAATTATAAGTTTTTGTGTATAAATGGAATCTTTGTTGAATTCTGCATTTACATCGTTGCCATATTTTTCAAAAAATGCTCTTAGTGCCTCTATTGTAAATACGACCTCTTCACTAATCGCTTTTTGTAAAACGATAAATTCCGGATGCAAACCACCCACTGCACTTAAAATGTTATTCCAACGCTTATTTCCTTTATATTTTGGATCAACACTTTGCAAATAAGAAATGTATCCAATCTGATCCATTTCATGACTTAACTGCTTATAGGCAACCGGGACTAAATTGTGTGCCTCATCAATGATAACTGTATTAAACATCGGAAGGAAGCCCGGCATTGTAATTTCGGATAGTAGAAGAGCATGGTTTACAATAATAATCGAAGCTTCGTATAAATCGCGCCTCACTCGACCAAAGAAACATCCATTATTGCGTGCACATAATTTGGTAGTGCAAAAACCGGATTCACTCTGTACCAAAAAAGCAATTTTACCTGGACGTGAATTCCAAAATCCGTTACATTCTGAAAGGTCTCCTGTATTTGTCCACTCAAGCCAGACTAATAATGGTAATATCTTCTCAATCTCCCTTTCGCTTAATGTTTTGGATGCATCAGCAATTAACCAGCTTAGTCGCGTTAAGCAAATATAATTATTCCTACCTTTTAATTTTACTGCTTTTACAGGAATATCTAATGCCTCAGCAATAATCGGTAGATCTTTGTAAAACAACTGATCTTGTAAATTTTTTGTATGGCAAGATATAACAACAGGACCATTATCAACAAATTGTTCGGTTCGCTTTAAAGCGGGGAATAAATATGCAAAGGATTTACCAAGACCTGTTCCGGCTTCTACAACACCTATCTTTTCTTCACCGTTAATAATATCATCCACAAAATTTGAATATTCTATTTGTTGAGATCTATTTTCATATCCCTTTAAAACATTACTTAATATTCCACCTTCCCCTAGTACTTCTTCCGCTTTCACATCATTAATTGATTTTTCACCGTTATGCAGATAGATATTATCTAAAATGGAATGATTCTCTTTTGATTTAGTTAATCCCTGCTTTATTTCACCGGATTTAGTTAACTCATTGGCAATATTTACAAATAACGCTTTATTATGTAATTCAGTACTTTTCAAAAGTGCTAAAATCTTAGATATAACCGATAATGGATAGCTTGCAGCTTCTTCAATTAGATTTAGGAACACAAGTCCACAGTTTTCAGTATCTTTTTCCGCACGGTGCGATCCCTCCGCTGATAGTCCATAATATTCAGATACTACGCCTAGATTAAATGCTGGTAAATGATATAAAAATGTACGTGCAAGTGGTAGCGAATCATACAAATCAGGTTCGGTAAACTTTTTATTGTAACGTTTTGCCAATTCTTTTAAGAAGGCGATGTCAAATGGTGTATTATGAGCGACGATTGGTGAATCACCAATAAATTTGAGCAAGCCATCAACGATATCTTCTTCCCAAGGTGCATCTTTTACCATTTTATCTGAGATATTAGTAATATTTGTAATGAAATCCGGAATTGGGCGCCCAGGATTTACTAACTTGACAAATTTATCGGTAGCTTTACCATTGATAAATCGTATTGCGGCTACTTCTATTATTCTATCATTTACCGAATCAACTCCGGTAGTTTCAAAATCTAATGCTATAAAATCAATTAGATTTAATTTTTTTAATAAACTATTTATGTTCATTAGTAACCTATAAAAACTTTAGCAACATCAATTAATAACGAAGGTTTTTGCGGAATGCAAGCACTGAAAAATCTAGCTATACTTCGTTTCTCAATAGGCACCTTATTAACTTTTTCAATAATACTGTTTAAATTCTCGTCATCCAATTTATCCGCTGCCTTTTTTATCCTATATATTCTATTAATTTGTTTACCTTCGTCTTCCATCCACAATTTTTGATATTCTTTCAAATTTGTTTTTGAAGGACCTTGATTGTTTTTTAATACTTTTACTGCAACGTTTGCTGCTTTAACTGCACTTTTCATTCCCAATATTATTCCACCACCGGATAATGGATTTACGGTTCTCGCTGCGTCACCGATCAGCATTAAACCGCCTGCTACCATTTGTTTAATTGGTTTAGAAATTGGAATTCCACCGACCGCAATTGATTCTACTTTATAATTTGCATATTTTGAATCTAAAAAATTATTCAATCTTTTTTTCGCGGATTCACCCTTAATTGCACTCGTTCCTGAAATACCTATTCCAATATTTGCTATATCATTACCTTTTGGAAAAATCCAAATATACCCTCCGGGAGTTAATTTATTCGAAACATAAAATGAACAAACATTCCGATCTACATCAATACCTGATATTGTTTTTTGATATCCCGATCCAATATCACTTAAATTTAATTTAGTATTTATTCCCGCCATTTGTCCAATCCGGCTTTCAACGCCATCGGCACCAATTACTAACTTAGAGCTTATTTCAAACGGTTCACTATCACAAATCCCTTTTACACCAACAATTTTATCATTTTCAAATAATAACCCATTCACATAGGAATTTGTAATAACTGTAGCCCCTTTTTCCGCTGCTAATTTTGATAGATCATAATCAAAAACTTTACGGTTTAAGATATAACCTTTTCCCTTAAATTGAAAAGTTGCGCTGCTTCCATTTGGTGCAACAAAACAAAATTTATCAACAATAGTCGATATCCATTCAGAACGTGGTTCATAGAATAAACGTAAATCTGAAGCAAGTATAGCTTCACCGCACCTTACCGGTATACCAATTTGACTTTTTCTTTCCAAAAGTAATACTGACAGCCCTTTGCTAGCTGCTATCTTAGCAAAAGTTGAACCTACCGGTCCTGCTCCAACTACAACAATATCAAATTGTTTCGTGTTCCACATAACTTATCACTTCGATTGGACAAACGTATATACACAATTTACATTCTGTGCACTTTTTTGAATCTATTTCGATATCTTTGTCGAATAATTCGATGCAATCAACAGGGCAAACGGCTACACAAGCTCCACAAAAATCGCATTCAGCTTTATCAACTTTGATCATCGGTTACACCAAAAGTAGGATAAACCTTTTGATATCGTAAATAATTGTAACTGCGTAATATAAAGAATAATAATAATAATGGAACTAAAAACCACGCTTCCCGTGATGTAACAAACATTGCTAAAATAAATAT
>JAUXHY010000253.1 GCA_030621275.1 bacterium
GGTACTGTTGCAATTGATCAAAACGGCATTGTAACCATTCCAAATGAATTTAGTTTGGAACAGAATTATCCAAATCCATTTAATCCAAGCACAACGTTTAGGTTTTCTACGCCAAAAGACGGATTAGTCAAATTTACAGTGCATGATTTACTCGGACGTGTGATTTACTCAGAAAGTAGAAATCTATTTGCCGGTAATTATTCTTTCACTTGGGATGGACAGAATCAATTAGATCAACAAGTAGTGAGTGGAGTTTACTTCTTACGGATGGAATCCGAAGGATTCACTCAAACTCGTAAGATGTTAATGATGAAATAATATTTATCTGATAAATAAAAAAGCCCCGCATTTTGCGGGGCTTTTTTATTTCCAATTTTACTGGCGAGTTGGTAAAATTTTATCTATTATACCATATTTTAACGCTTCTTCAGGACTCATGAAAAAGTTACGGTCAGTATCTTTTTCAATTTGTTTTAGCGTCTTTTTAGTATTATCCGTTAATATTTTATTGAGGGTCTTTTTTAAATATAGTATTTCATCTGCTTGAATTTTAATGTCACTTGCCTGACCTTCGGTACCGCCGAGTGGTTGATGAATCATAATACGCGCATTCGGTAAAGCCGAACGCTTACCTTTTTTCCCTCCGGCAAGTAAAAATGCACCCATGCTTGAAGCTTGCCCAATACAAATTGTAGCTACATCAGGATTAATGTATTGCATTGTATCATAAATAGCAAGACCAGCTGAAACAAACCCACCGGGAGAATTAATGTACAAGTAAATATCTTTTTTAGAATCCTCCGCATCTAAAAATAACAATTGTGCTACTACTACAGATGCAACGTGATCATCAATTGGCGTGCTTAAAAAGATTATTCGATCTCTAAGCAATCGCGAATAAATATCAAAGGAACGTTCATGCCTTCCGGCTTGCTCAACAACTATTGGAACTAATTGTGATACTGTTTCACTCATAATTTACTCCTACACTTTTTCCTTACGCAGGTCTTTTGTATATACTTTTACTTCTTTAACCTTTGTAAAATTAATGAGATAGTCTATTATTTTTTTCTCTATCAAATCATCTTCGATTCGAGTTTTATTACTAGGTTTCTTGTAGTATTTTTCTATTTCTTTCGCCTGTTTGGGCGATTCTTCCTTCAAGCGCTCAATTTCTGTTTTGATCTCATCAGCTGATATTTGTAAATCCTGATCCTTAATTATGGCTTTTCGAATTGAATACCATTTTAAGTTACGTTCGGATAGAGGTCGATATGTTTCACGTACTTTATCTTCCTCAAGCTTAGCACCTTGATTACTTGCTTTCACATCTTCAATAATGTGATCAAGATAAGATTCAACCATTGATGGAGCAAATTCCGGTTTTATATTTTCGATAAGTGCATCGGATATATTTCTATCAAATTGTTCTTTGGCACGCTGCAGATAATTCTTTTCAATTTGTTCTATAATTCCATTTTTCCAACTTTCTACATCTTTCGCTTCGGGATCCATCTGTTTGACAAAATCCATATTAACTTCAGGCAAAACTTGCTCTTCCACATTTATAACACTTATCTCATATGGAACTTCTTTTTGTTCTTCACCTTCGGGAATCATTACTTGTGCTTTCCCACCTGCTTTAATGCCGATAAGTTTAGTTTGATTGTCACCGGTAAAAATACCATCACCAATCTTAATGTAGCGTTTTTCAAGCTTTTCCCCGATTATCGGGATACCGGATTCATCAACCTTTTGTAAGTCAGCCAAAATAAAATCACCGTCTTTGGCACCATCTTCAACAGTACGCATTTCGGCACGTGAACGACGCATATCATCAACAGTAAGGTTAACATCTTCCTTGTCCGTTACATAAACAACTTTCTCCGCTTTAATAGTATTCTTTTTAAACTCGGGCAGCTTTGCTTCAACCTCAACCTCAAATACCGCAGTAAAATTAAAATGCTTTTCATGATGAAAATGCACGTCTTTTATCTCAGCTTGATTAACCGGAATTACTTCCTTTTTACGTAATGCTTCCAAATAATATTTTTGTACATTATCTTCAACAAATTGAGATTCCATTAATGGTAAAAATTGTTTCATCAATACCGGCTTAGGCACTTTACCCGGTCGGAATCCGGGCATTTTTATTTGTTTGCCAAATTTTCCCATAAATTTGTTAAAATCATCTGACAATTCATTCCACTCCAACCCCACGGTCAGTTCCTGAGTATATGAATTGATTTCCTCTAAATTAATTTCCATTATTATCCCTAATTGCCAATATAATTTACCGTTATCTAAATTTCTTTCAAATCCCGGTGTATGTTAAAGTTATCAAAATAGCCCTACCAAATTTGATAACAGGGCTATTGATTATTAATAAAAAAATAATTATTTATTGTTTTAATCGGTAAACAGCACCTTCCATAGTTTTTAAAAACTTCTCTAATTGTGTTTTTGTATGGAATAGATCACCTATGTTTTCAAAAATATCCGAAGGATACATTTCATCATCATAATCCCTAAGTAAATTGGATTCTAATTTTAATGTCATATCACGTATGACTTGTTTGGGTATATCCTTAGTTCTTAAAAAATTAATAAGCAGATTTAGTTTTCCATCAGAACTTAAATGAAATAAGGGGATTAAACCTGTATCAGATTCGCATCTAAACGTAAGGGTACCTTTATCACTGCCTCGTCCCCATGTAATGTTATCAGCATATTTCTCGGAAAATTCAATTAACTCAATACCAACCTTAGCAACCTCACGTGTACAATTTGTCCGTAAATCTTCCGTAAATGTTTTTTTATTCCATGTTACCATTAAAATTTGACCTCAATATATATAAAATGTTAGAAAAGCATAATTTTCAGGGAT
>JAUXHY010000139.1 GCA_030621275.1 bacterium
TCCAACTTGATAGAGGTATTTATCCGAATGACACTCAAAGGTTTTTAGCGGAGCCAGTATTCTGTTAATCAGCCTGGAGTGCAGATTAATTCGGTACAATGCTTCCGGATCGGCGTTAAAATAAATTCCGCGGTAGGAATAGCTGGTTTCTACAGCGCCAAGTTCTAGTAATTCAACTTCAGCAATATCTTTAATATCATCGGCAACCTGTGCAAAATAGCGCCCGGATTGTTGATATTCGTACATATCTATTGAAATGTTAAATTATAAATGTTGAATTTTAAATTTATTTACTGCTCTTGTTCAAATTGTTCTGCGACGTCTTTACAATTGCTGTTAAAATATTTATAATATCTTCAATATAATTAAGATATTTAGTGCAATCAATTTTTACTAATTGACTTTTTTGTAATAGTTTTAACCAATAACGAGTTTCCCGTGCTTCTTTTGAAGCAATTGACATTTTAGCTGTGAAATCTTTTTTAGATTGCCCCGCAGATGCTTCTTCAACGTTTGCACCAATGCTTGTTCCGCTTCTCAATAATTGTTTTGAAATTATATACTCCTTATCTCTAATTAGTAGTCTATATAACTCAATTATTTCTAAAGAAAACTCAAAGCTTTTATCTTGAACTACACTTTTCTTCATAAATCAAATTGTTTTTTTAAATTCAAAATTCAACATTCAACATTCAACATTTTTAATCCCCGAGCGGATTTCCGTCTTTATCTATTGAGCCAGCTGCAACAAAAACCAATTTTTTATTATCAATATATTTTTGAATCACATTGTTAACTTGATCAACGGTTAGTGCATTGATTAATTCCGGAAAATCATCCAAATAGCTATTTGATCTACCACGTTCGGCATTCGTTAGAATTTGTCCGGCCAAACCGCGCGTAGTTGCCAAACTAACTTTGTAAGAACCCGTTATTGTTGACTTTTTTGCCTCCACCTCAGCTTTTGTAACACCACCTTCAAGCCACTTATTCAACTGTTCAATCGATGCATCACGTCCTCTGGCAACCATTTGTGGAGCAAATGATCCACCTATTAACCAATAGCCATCATTTCCATTATCGACGCCACCAACCCATGATTGAATATTATACGTCAATCCCTGTTCATCTCTTACCGTTTGCATTAACCGTGCAGAAAAGTTGCCGCCTAAAATATACGTACCAAACATTAATGGATAATAATCTTCGTGATTACGATCTATTCCTATCGGTAATCCGATATAAATATCTGCGCTTGTTTTATCCTTAATAGTCACATATTCCGACATCGCACTAATTTGATTGGCAGTTAAAGATGCTTTTTTTTTCATTAACGGAGATGTCTTCCACCCATCAAATACTTTTGAAACTTCTGTATTAAACATCTCACCATCAATATCGCCAATGGCGACTATTGTCATGCTACCTAAACCATAATATGTTTTATGATAATTTTTCAAACTCGCCGGATCAATACCATTAACCATTTTGATGCGGTCGTCGGTTTTATAACTATAATTAGGGTGACCCTTGGGATAAAGTTTACGCAAAAATGCACTGCCGGCTTGCTTTTTGGTGTTCTCTTTATCTCTTTTTAAATTTCCAATTAAACGAGTTTTAAGTGTTTTTAAATCCTCTTTATTAAAAGCCGGTTCCCTCAGTTGTTCAGCAAGTAAGGCAAGAACTAAAGGAACATCGTCTTTTAAACATTTAGCATTAAACCTAACATTATGTTGTCCGCTTGAAAACGATATACGCGCACCAACAGTTTCGAGCTTATCTGCAATCTCAAATTTAGATTGATTTTTCGTTCCTTTATCTAGCATCGCAGTGGTTAAATCCGCTATCATCATATTTGCCTGCGGACTATATACATCACCGCCCAAAAAGCTACCAGCTATTGTTACAACATCTTTCACTCCTGTTTTCATCGTTAACAAGCGAATTCCATCAATTGGAATTTGTTCAATAATTCTATCTGCAATTTTAGTCTTGGACACTACATTACCATCTGAATTTTCCACAGGCATAGAAGTATAATTATATGGATGATGTGCCTTGGCGTTGTTTGGTTTTCCACCTCCACCGCCTGAACCAATTAATGGAATAAAATAACCTGTTGTGCTTTTATCTTCAATTAAATAAGTATCAACGATTCGTTTTATATCTTCTTTAGTAACCTTGTTTACATTTTCTAAATAATCTGTGTAATACGACCAGTCGCCTATAGCGATTGCTTCATTCAAGTTTGAGGCAACTGAATAAGAGCCATCGCGGCTATAAGCTTGTTCAGCACGGATTTTTCCCATTGCTCTGGCAACTTCTTTATCTGTAACGCCTTTTTCTTTAAGTAGGTCATATTCATTTAATATAATTTTTTCTACATCTTCATGCTTAGTCCCGGGAGTTAAAAATGCATATGTCATGAATAATCCGTTATCTCTAAATGGAAAATCCCACATGCTGATTCTTGTTGCCAATCCCTTATCAACTATCTTTTTATAAAATCTGCTTGATTTGCCCTCTCCCAAAATTCTTGAAAGAATTTGGATTGCATAATTATCTTTATGCAATCCTTCCGGTGTTTTATGTGCAACTCCGACAATTCCCATTTGCCCTGACCGTTTAATTACAAATCTCCGAGCTCCTTCCTGTTCCGGTTCTGTTGTATACATTTCAGGTATATCATGCGGAGATTCTGGTATAACACCATAATTATCCAAAATCATCTGTAATGCTTCTTCCTTGTCAAAATCTCCGATTATAGTAACGGTTGCATTATTGGGCCAATAATATGTTTCATAAAACTCACGCAAGCGTTCTGTAGAAACACCTTCAATGTCCGAGCGCCACCCAATTGTTGAATGATGATACGGATGCGCCTGATAGGCAGTTGCCCAAATATTTTTGTCTAATGTATCAAACGGATCATTTTCTCCGCGTTCAAATTCGTTGCGTACCACTATCATCTCAGTTTGATGCTCCTCGTCCTTTATAAACAAATTCCGCATACGATCGGCTTCGATCGCAATTGCGCGACCTAAATGCTCACTCGGAAGAAGTTCAAAATAATTAGTTCTATCCATCCATGTAGTTGCGTTGATTTGTGCACCAACATCTTGTAAGACTGTCCAAATCGGATTCCCGCTTTCTTTATTAAAATTCTTTGACCCTTTAAACATCATGTGTTCAAGTAAGTGCGTGGAACCTGTGTGTCCGATTGCTTCGTTGCGAGACCCAACATGGTAGGTTACCATAAAGGTGGCAACCGGCGCCGAATGGTCTTCCATTAGCAAAATGCTCAGACCATTAAGTGTACAACGGTATTCGTCAATTCCGCCTGATGATTTAATAAACTCAAAAGCTGTTTTAACAGTTGGCACTGCTTTAGTTTTTTCTTTGCCCATTACTTTAGTTACCTCTGATTCATTTATTTTATTATCTAAGTTTTCTGCGCAGGAGATTAAAATAAGCATACCTGCAATAATTAGTAAAAATTTCTTTATTTTCACAATAAAACCTCATTTTATATTTTTTCTAACGTTTTGAAAATACACTAATACTAAGAATTTAAGTAGAACGTTTTGCGTTTCACATATTCTAGAATAATTATTAAATATCAGTGGAATATTGTTTTCTGAAGATTTTAGTTTTAACTCACTATGAAAACTATATTTATCGCTTTTACCTTCCTAATAATCGGTTGTTCCATCAACTCTAACTCTAACAATTTTACTCAAGAAGAAATAAAATATTTCATAGAAATTGCTCTTGGCGCTGAATTTGGTGATGAAACACCTGTCATAAAAAAATGGGCTGATGATATCCAAATTAAGATTGATGGTGAACCAACAGAAGATGATATACAAACAATAAATATTATTGTTAACGATTTAAATGAAATAATAACAGGATTAAGAATTAAGATAGTAGATAAAAATGAAAATCTAACAATTACATTTTCACCAGAATCTGATTTTAATTCAATTGACCCAAACTATGTTCCTACAAATTATGGTTTCTTTTGGGCCTTATGGCATGATGATAATTTTGTTATTTATGATGCAAGCATCCTTATTTCTTCTGCCGACATTACTCAACAAGAACGCTCACATTTACTTCGCGAAGAACTAACCCAAAGTCTCGGCTTAATGAATGACTCAAATAAGTTTGAAGATAGTATTTTTTATCAAGAGTGGACTGATGTTCTTGAGTATTCAGAAATAGATAGAGCAGTTATAAAACTGCTCTATCTTAAAAAGATCACTCCGGGAATGTCTAAAGAACAAGCCCTTAATGTTTTAAATTAATTTCTAACAAAAACTACATTCACACGATGGTGTGGTCTGTGATGTTTGTTTTTATACCAACGCTTTAAATCGTCTTTTTCCGCTTTTGTGAGCGGTCCAACGTGATGAACTTTAACGGTTACAACCTTATGGTGTGTTACTGGAACTACGCGCACTACGCGATGTTTATAGTTTTTAACAAATACTGTTTCACTCGGTGGCGCCGTTGCGCAACCAATCATTGAAAACATGACAAATGTAACTGCTAATATTGTAATTTTCTTTTTCATTATATTTCTCCCTTTTTTACTTAGACCCACAGCTCTTATAAAGGTTAAATTAAACAATAAAAATGGATAATAATATGAAAGATCAGGTTGTGTTAATTACCGGGGCTTCGGGTGGAATCGGTTCCGTAATGGCGGCTCAGTTCGCCGATGCCAATGCTAAAGTAATA
>JAUXHY010000099.1 GCA_030621275.1 bacterium
TAGTCCGGTTTATGTTTATAATCCTATAGACGCCACCATAAACGATGGAGTTGAAGGAATTGGTCCTGTCATAATGGCTGTTGATAACCTTCCTTGCGAATTGGCTGAAGAAGCATCAAAATCATTTAGCAAGGTGTTGGTAGATTTTATTCCACAGCTTGTAAATGCGGATTATAATGTTACTTTTAAAGATTTAAAATTACCGGAAGAATTACGTGGAGGAATGATTTTGTATAGGGGGAAGCTTACTCCAGAATACAAATACTTAGAAAAATATTTATAAAAACATAAAGGAATCCAGATGAAAACAGTATTAATGCTTGGGGCGGGACTTGTAACGCGACCGCTAGTAGATTATTTATTAAAACATGATATTCGCGTCTGCGTCGCAAGTCGAACAGTAGCGAAAGCTGAACAGCTGGTTGGCGATCACCCAAATGGAGAAGCAATTGAGTGGACAGTGGATAAGCAAGACCAATTAAAGAAAATGATTGCCGATGCCGATTTGGTTGTTAGTTTATTGCCGGCTAATTATCATGCAGAAATTGCCAAACTGTGCATAGAGTTAGACACAAATATGGCAACAACTTCATATGTAAGCCCAGAAATGAAAGCGTTAGATAAGCCAGCTAAAGAAAATGGAATTGTAATATTAAATGAATGCGGCGTTGATCCGGGGATTGACCATATGTCCGCAATGAGGATTGTTCACGATGTTAAAAGTAAAGGTGGCAAAATAACCAGTTTTATGTCATATTGCGGAGGCTTACCTGCCCCCGAAGCAAATACAAATCCGTATGGCTATAAATTTTCATGGAGTCCAAAAGGTGTTCTGCTTGCTGGCAAGAACAATGCTAAATATAGAAAAGATGGCGAAGATATCAACATAGAGGGTAAAGACCTATTTGCTAATCATTGGGAGGTTGATGTACCGTCATTTGGAAAGCTTGAGGGTTATCCAAATCGCAATTCATTGGACTATATTGAAACATATGGATTTGAAGGAATTGATACAATGTTTCGCGGAACGCTACGCAACCCGGGATGGTGCGAGACCCTGAAAGCGATCGTGGATTTGAACTATGTAGAAACCAATGAACAAGATTGGTCAGGAAAAACATATACAGATATGGGTTGGGAAATTATTGGACAACGGCCCGATGGCGATCTTCGTAAAGCGATGGCGGACAAGCTTGACATTCAACAAGACTCTTTTATATTGGATAATTTTGAATGGCTTGGACTATTCTCATCAGAAAACATACCAATTGAAAAGGGTGGAGTAATTGATGTTTTAACAGCGACAATGTTGGATAAAATGTCATATAAGGATGGAGAGCGTGACATGTTAGTTCTTTATCACAATTTTCTTGCTGAATATGAAAACGGCAATAAAGAGGAAATTACTTCCACAATGATCGATTATGGCATTCCCAATGGAGACAGTTCAATGTCTCGTACGGTAAGTTTGCCGGTAGCAATTGGCGTTCGAATGATACTCGAAGGCGAGTTTTCGAAACCGGGTGTTTGGGTTCCAGTGATACCGGAACTATACAATCCAATTTTGGATGAATTGGAAACACTTGGCATAAAGTGTATAGAAAAGTCTAAATCATTATAAAAAAAAGGAGAAAAAAATGTTTATAAAAAAATTCAGAAAGTTCATGGTAATCGGAGTTTTTGTAATTCTATCTCAAGTGGTCTTTGGGCAAATAACTTTCGAAACCAAGGTAACCAGTTACGGTTTTATGGGAATGGGAGCTTTTGAATCTACAACTAAGACCTATTTACAGGGTGATGCACAGCGGACGGATGCCAAACTTAAATTCACGGGGGCGTTTATGAAAATACTCAGCCCAAAAGGCACAACAACTAATATAATTCGTCTTGATAAAGAGCTGGTTTGGGCTTTTGGTGACCGAAAAAAGATCTACACTGAAAAAACTTTCGATGAGATGAGACAAGTTTTTGAAGAATATGGAGAAGCCGGATATTCACAAGACATGCAATCTGGCACAACCGACGAAGACTATGAAGCGGAGTATAAATGGAAAAAGCCGGTTGTAAAAGTAAAAAACTTAAAAGAAAATAAGACAATCAATGGATTTAATTGCCAGCACTATTTGGCATCGGTTACAACTGTTGGGATACATGTAGAAACCGGCATTAAAGACACTATGCTATTTATATCAGACATTTGGAATGCTAAAGGTGTTACAAAAAAGATGGATTTAGTAAATGATTTTAATAAAAGATATATGAATGCAATCGGATTTGATGTTCCAGAGAATCAAGGCCTTGCGATGATAGCCGGAATGTATAAAGAACACATGCAAACACTTGGGGATGAAGTAAGCAAATTGAAAGGTTACCCTATTGTCAATGACATGAAATTAACAATGACTAATAATTTAGCCACGGCTGAGGAAGAAGTAGAAAAAGAAGAACCTAAAGAAGAAAGTTTGTCTATGAGAGATATTCAAAGGAATTTTAAGGGTTTGCTGGGTAAAAAATTGATGAAAGATGCTCTCGATAAAAAAGCTGAAAAACCAAACGAACCATCCGCTTCAGAATTGTTTCATATGAAATCCGAAGTTTTAAGTATTAATGAAGGCGGTATTGCCGGAGAAATATTTGAAGTTAAGAAAGGTTATAAGCTGAAGAAGAATTAAAAATATTTCACAACAAGATCCACCAATTTTTGTACACGTTTGGTGTAGGGAGGATACATCAATTTTAATGGACTAAAGCGGTTGTGTTTCACAACCGCTTTTTCATTAGAAAATGTTTTAAAACCATGGAAACCATGCGAACGACCCATTCCACTAGCATTAACACCGCCAAACGGTAGATTTGTTTGCGAAAAATGGATAACAGTATCATTAATGCAAACACCGCCCGATGAGGTTTCTTTCAAGACGCGGTCAATATTCTGCTGATTTCTGCTGAAAATATATAATGCTAATGGCTTTGGTCTACTCCTAATAAGGTTAATAGCATCATCAATTTTGGTATAGGTTAAAATTGGCAGTATTGGTCCAAATATTTCTTCCTCCATTATAGCATAATCCTCTTTTACATTAATTAATACCGTAGGAGGAATATATTTATCTGCTTCATTAAGTTTGCCGCCAATTTCTATTTTAGCACCGGCTTGAACAGTTTCATTTAATACTTGTGATAATCGTTGGAAATGCTGTTTGTTGATTATCCGTGCATAGTCTGGGCAGGATTGCCAATCTGAATTTTCAGAGCCATAGAATTTTTTTATAAAGTGCTTCAATTTAGATACGAATTCCGGCAAAACCGATTCATTTACCAACAGATAGTCCGGCGCTATGCAGGTTTGACCGCAGTTCATTAATTTGCTCCAGACAATTTTCTGTGCGGTATCAGTTAAGTTAGCAGTTTCGTCAATAACAACTGGTGATTTTCCACCTAACTCAAGTGTTACAGAAGATAGATTTTTAGACGCAGCTTCCATCACCTTTTTACCGACCACAGTGCTGCCGGTGAAAAAGATATGATCAAACGGTTTTTTTAATAATTTAACTGACACACCTTTTTCACTCTCAATAACGGCAATTTCATTTTCAGGAAATAATTTTTCAACCATTTTTGCTATTAAATTAGATGTATGTACAGCAAGTTTGGATGGCTTTAAAATAACACAGTTCCCGGCAGCAATTGCCGAAATCAACGGAGTAACAATTAAGTTAAAAGGATAATTCCATGGTGCAATTATCAGTACAACGCCACGTGGTTCATATTGGATCCACGAACGGGTTGTAATTAATGCCATAGTGCGTTTAACACGATGAGGTTTTATCCATTTTTTGAGATGCTTGATAGCGTGTTTTATTTCAGATAGTGCCGTGAAAATCTCGGTTAAGTCAACATCCACCGCCGGTTTGCGGAAATCTTTGTATATTGCATCGCGGATTACCTGTTTATTATTTAAAATCCAATTCTCGAGTTTCTTGAGTTTTGCAATTCGTTCTTTTGCAGATGTTTTGCTAACATTCCAACGATTTTCGACCTGAGCGGTGAAGATCGAATCAATATTGACCTTATTTAAAAATATATCTTGTTGATTTTGTGTTTCCTTTCTCATTGTTATTAGCGCCTATTTTTTGTATAAGTTGTTAATCCATGCTGCATCTTTTTCGGAAAGTGCTTCCCCGAGCTCCGCTGCGGCGGTTACTTGATTTTCGTCTCTTTGACCCAAAAGAACACAACCGGTTGGTGAGTCGGTTAAAAGAGCACCAAGCAAACCATGCAACACCGGTTGAGGGTGGTTAGGAAATTTTTCCTTGAGTTTTTGTTTATTCTTCTGAAGTTTTTCAAGCAAGTTTTTATCCTGAAAATCAGATACGTTTAAGCGAAAATCACCCTCTTTAAATACTGGAGGTTTATCATATTTACCTGTTAATAATCCATTTTTAATAGGAGAAAAAAATGCAATACCGGCATTGTTTTTCTCTACCCAATTTTTTAATCCACTTGATTGATAAGGATCGTCCATAACATTGCGATAAGGTTGGATAACATCCGGGTTTACTCTATCAATATATTTCATTATTTTAACAGAATCCCAATCAGACAAGCCAATAAACCGGATTTTTCCTTGATCAAGAAAACGATGCATTAAATCCAAAGCATCTTCAAAAATGGTATCAGAATCAAAATTACAATGATGGAAATAATATAAATCAATAACATCGGTTTGCAGGTTTTTTAATGATAAATCAATATGTTCTTGGATCATTTTTGGATGATAATAATGATCAAAACCGCCCTTGTCCCAACCGACCTTAGTTGCCAGAAAAATTTCATTGCGTGGTACCGCGCCCCAAATATTTCCAATAATTTTTTCTGAACGTCCGTTACCATAAACATCGGCGGTATCCCAATGGTTAATGCCGGATTTCCATGCTTGTATCAAAGCTTCCCGTGAATCCGTGTCAGATTGATCTGCCCAACCAACAGATTGCCCACCGGAAACATTACCACCTCCGTACGACCACGTTCCTAAACTAATTGTAGAAACCTTGGCGTTAGTTCTTCCAAATGTTATCTGTTTCATTAATCCTCAACTTTATTACTCAGAAAATAAGACCATATATGTGTAAACTCACGGGTAAAAATTATAATTTATTATGATGAAAACCATAGACATCGGGCACCGAAATTTATTTTTAGATGAAGCCATAACTTTACTAGAAACAGAGGTAAGTGATGCAATGTATAGAGGAAACGTACAAGCCGTGAAAATTATTCACGGACACGGTTCCGGTGCGCTTCGCAGGGCAGTGCGCGAGTGGTGCAAAGACCAACACGGTCGTTTTAAAGCGATTATAACCGGCGAGGATTACGACATGTTTCATCCTGATACCGCCGCCATGCGTTCCGAATGTGGATTGCCTTATGACCCTGATTTTGGGAAACGAAACCGCGCAATAACTTATATCTGGTTTTAATAAAATTTATATAATTAGGAGATTAAATTGACAATTGAAAAATCATATCGCACAGTAATAGAACCGTTTACGATTAAATCGGTTGAAACGCTGCGCTTGACATCGCGCGAAGAGCGTGAACAATATTTAAAAGAAGCACATTATAACTTATTCAAGATCAAATCACAGCACGTACTGATTGACCTATTAACAGATAGTGGCACTGGCGCGATGAGCACTGAGCAATGGGCAGCACT
>JAUXHY010000185.1 GCA_030621275.1 bacterium
CGCCGAATTCGCCGATGGACTCGCCGACCTTGACGGGTTTTCTCACATAATTTTGATTTGCCATTTTCATCTAGCTCATTACTATAAATTGAAAGTGATTCCGTATATGGATGACCAAAAGCGAGGTGTATTTTCCACCCGCGCCCCAAGCCGACCAAACCCGATTGGTATTTCGGTAGTCCGATTGAACCGCATAGAAAATAATATACTATACATTCAAGATGTTGATATTATAGACGGCACTCCCCTATTGGACATCAAACCTTACGTACCGGATTTTGATTCCAAAGAAAATATTAAAATCGGTTGGCTGGAAAACCGCGTGAATAAATTATCAAACACCAAAGATGATGGCAGATTTAGAAAATAACAATAAGGATTTATTATGAAAAAAAACAAAACAAAAAGACATGGCGACCGGAAAGACCTAATCGGTGAACATACTTTTGGAGATCTCGGTCAATTAATTTTATTAGCAATATTTTTAATAATATGGATTAGTGATTCTTTCTTCCTTGAATACTCTACCCTATCGTTAGATACAATTCCTAATATGGTTAGAATGATTATTGGTTTCCCAATACTTATTATATCAGGTATTTTAGCAAAATATGGACTCGGAATAGTTTTTGGTGAAGTACGCGATAAACCGGAAATATTAGAGAAAGGTGTATTCAAAATTGTGCGGCATCCAATCTATTTAGGCTCAATATTATTATATCTAGGATTGACAATTCTAACATGTTCGATTGCATCAGCAATACTTTGGATTATCATAGTTATATTTTATTTTTATATTTCGAAATACGAAAAAAAATTGCTGCTAAAGGAATTTGGTGCAGACTATAAAAATTATATGGAAAGAGTTCCTATGCTGATACCAATTAAATTTAAAAGGAAATAATTTGGATATAAAAACCGATTGGAATGCTATCCGTAAACATTTCAATTTATCATTTAGATCAAATTTTCATGTATCAATAGCTTCTGTTGATAAAAATAATAATCCGACCGTAACACCAATCGGTTCTTTATTCCTTAATGACAATCAAACCGGATTCTACTTCGAGAAATATCCTAAGAAACTGCCACAAAGTGCAGAGTTAAATCCAAATGTATGTGTGTTGGCAATTAACAGTTCCACATTCTTTTGGATAAAATCATTATTTAGTCAGAAGTTTAGGAGATATCCTGGTATTAAACTTTATGGACATCTTAGTGCTAAACGCAATGCAACAGAACACGAAATCAAACGATTACAAAGAAGAATGAAAGCTACCAATGTTTTGAAAGGCAATACCTATTTATGGGGTAACATGCAATATGTCAGAGATATCTCCTTTACAAAAGCTGAAAAGGTTAATTTAGGCGAGATGACTGATCATTTATAGCATTAAACAATGTACAGAATAAAAATTGATTAGTGAAATTCTATTTAATTAAGGAAATAATAAAGTGAAACAAAAATATATAAAATTAGCGGTAACTCAAACTGAAGCTCTATGCAAAATTCCCAGTCCGAGCGGTTTTACCAAATTAGCAACGGACTATTTGATCAAAGAATGCAAACTGATGGGATTCAATCCATCATCTTCCCGTAAAAATTCTGTGCTTGTTAATATCGGCGGCGAGGGGAATCCGGTTGTTTTAGCAGCTCATGTAGATACCTTGGGAGCGATGGTTCGAGCAATAAAATCAAATGGCAGATTGCGTTTAACTAAAATTGGTGGCTATCCGGAAAATAATATTGAAGCCGAGAATTGCATAATACACACACGCTCAGGTAAAGAATATTCTGCCACAATTCAGCTTGAGAATCCGGCTGTGCATGTAAATAAAGAAATCGGTAAAATTGAACGCTCAGACAAAAATGTGGAAGTAGTAATTGATGAAAAGGTCAGCAATAAAAAAGAGGTTGAGAAGCTTGGAATATCAGCCGGTGATTTTATTTCTTTTGATCCACGTACAATTTTAACTAAATCCGGTTTCATAAAAAGCCGTCATCTCGATGATAAAGCGAGTGCCGGAATATTGCTCAGTCTTGCGAAACTTATAGCTGATAAAGAACTCGATTTAAACAGGAAAGTCTATTTGCTATTCACCACTTACGAAGAAGTTGGTCATGGTGGAGCTTCCGGCATTCCGGATGATATTGAAGAAATGATCTCAGTAGATATGGGCGCTGTTGGCGATGATCTTGAAACAGATGAGCATAAAGTTTCAATTTGCGCCAAAGATTCCGGTGGGCCTTACGATTATGATGTAACTACTAAGTTGATCGAACTAGCAAAGAAGAATAAATTGAATTATGCTGTTGATATTTATCCCCATTACGGCTCTGATGTAGAAGCAACTCTCCGCGCAGGGTACGATATTAAACATGCTCTAATTGGTCCGGGTGTCTCGGCTTCACATGGTTATGAGAGAACTCATCAGGAAGGTATAGAGAACACACTAAAATTGCTTGTTGCATATTTGGAGAATGATAAATGAAGAATATTTTACTGAATCCCATAAAACCTAATTTTTCGGATATTGATCCAAAAGATCGGGATTTATTACTTAAGACTATCGACTTTTTTGAAAATAATGGAAAAATTAAACTAAAAGATGATGACCATGATCGTGTATGGTACTCTGACTTCCTTGATTTTCAAGCAAAGAATAAGATATTTTCAACTTTCCTTACTCCAACAGAAGTTGCCGAAAGAGAAAATCAACGTTGGGACACATTTAGAAATAGCGCAATGAGTGAAATTTTGGGATTTTATGGTTTACATTTTTGGTACACATGGCAGGTTTCAATCCTTGGACTTGGACCACTATACATGACAAAAAATGAAAAGCTAAAGAAAAAGACCGCTAAACTCCTTGATGATGGTGGAATCTTCGCTTTTGGATTATCGGAGAAGGATCATGGTGCTGATATCTATTCAACTAGTATGATGTTAAAAAATAATGGCGACGGGAATTACATTGCAAATGGGTTAAAATATTATATTGGGAACGGCAATAAGGCTGCATTGGTGTCGATCTTTGGAAAGGTTGATCCACCATGGGACGCTGATGATAAAAAATATGGCAGCTATGTTTTCTTTGCTGTGGATTCACAACATGAAAATTATAAATGTCTCAAAAATGTTGTAAATGTTCAATCTTATGTTGCAGAATTTGAATTGGAAAACTACCCCATAACTGAGGATGATATTATCGCAAAGGGTCGTGAAGCGTGGGATGCAAGTTTAAACACCGTTAATGTTGGTAAATTCAATCTTGGATGGGCTTCCATCGGCATTTGCGAACATGCTTTTTATGAATCTATTACGCATGCAAATAATCGCATTTTATATGGACGAGCTGTAACAACATTTCCGCATGTAAAACAGTTCTTTATTGACGCATTTTGCCGCTTATATGCGATGAAATTAATGGCTAATCGAGGTATCGATTACATGCGATCGGCTTCTGCCGAAGACCGCAGATATTTACTATATGATCCAATGGTTAAGATGAAAGTCACAACTCAAGGTGAGGAAGTAATTAACTTATTGTGGGATGTGATTGCTGCCAAAGGATTTGAAATGGATACATATTTTGAGATGGCAACTCGCGATATTAGAGCGCTACCTAAACTTGAAGGAACTGCCCATGTAAATATGTTATTGATTATGAAATTTATGGTGAACTTTTTCGTTAATCATAACGATGATCTACCTGAAATTCCCAAAATGAAAGAACCAACTGAC
>JAUXHY010000246.1 GCA_030621275.1 bacterium
TTCGTTGCTTCGCTTCTCGTAATGACAGCATTATTTCATTAGTAACATTTTCTTAGTTACTATAACAGCAGAATTGCTTTGTAATTGGCAGAAGTAAATACCGGAGGGATAGCCGGAAGCATTCCATTCAACTTTATAAGTACCGCTTGTATTGATGTTATTTGCGAGGGTTGTTATTTCTTTACCGATAATATCATAAATTATTAATGAAACATATCCCCCCGACTGCATCGTCCCCCTTTTCAAAGGGGGATTGAGGGGGATGTCAAATTGAATTATGGTGCTTGAATTAAAGGGGTTTGGATAATTTTGTTTTAGTATATATTTATCTGAGATATTTGTGTTTTCATTATTTTCTACACCTAAACTTGTTTGATCTTCAATCATATTAGGATTTATAGAAAGCAACTCTAAATTACCTTGTGAGTCAACATCTATTTTAACTGCATTGTAAAACATAGGTTCATCTATTATATTACTATCTTTAAAATTATGAAGTCCTTGAATTCTTATTTCACTATTATAAGGAATACTCCAATCTTTTCCAGGTTCAACTACTTTACCTGTTTGAGGTTCTAAAAAAAGCCAACCTTCTAAATCATTTAAATTAGTTCCCTTAAATATTGCAGTTACTGCATGATTAAGTGTTCCATCATCAGAATGAACTCCTGCGAAATATGCCGGCAAATTAAATAATCCATTATATTCTAAAGTATATTTAGAATGTATTAACCCAAAATCATCTCTATTTGGATTATAACCATTCATAGATAAAATATCTTGAATAACCCCATTAGTACAATCAAATCTTGTTTCTTGGTCTTGAGCTCTTGGATCACTTGCAGGTATAAACTCTCTATTATTTAATCTAGTTATTATTGGATAAACTTTCCTAATCCAACTATCTTTTTCAGAAGGTGTAGATCTCCAATATTCTCCTGGAAGGTAAGTTATGATTCCATTTAAATAATCTGCATCAATGTCAGTTTGATGACTTGGATTTGAATCTATTAAATCATAATCAGCCCAATCAAATTTTCTGTCTTTATTAATATCTGGCATCCCATAACTTTCAAAACCATCAACAACTTCATTTCTAGGATTAAAAGCTTGATACCATGTAGGTGTTTGCGCCTGCAATTTCCCAGGCAAAACAGCCGAAGCTACAACTGCTCCACCAAGTAATACTTTTTTTACTAAACCACTAATCTTCATATTGTAACTATGTTAATATCAAACATTAAATTAATATAAATTACCTACATTTATTAATCTCAATTATGATAATTATAAATATTTCGTAGAAAAGTTAATCTATGAACCTAAAAATAAATTTAGTGCTGACAGTTGCCCTGTTTGCGGTAAGTACATCATCAATTATTGCACGTTTCCTACCTGAAGTTTCATCTATAGTTATATCTCTCTGGCGGTTAGTATTTGCAAGTATTGCTGTTTGGCTTTACAGTTTTTTAAAACCGCAAAATAAAATAAAAAAACAACATATTATTCCTTTTATTCTCTCAGGGTTCTTTTTGGGTCTACATTTCATTTGTTTCTATCAAGCGGTAAAATTAACAAGTATCGCAAATGCGACTTTATTGGGAATAACAGCGCCTATGTTCACCCTTTTAATCGAACGATTTGTTTTTAAAAAGAAATTTAATAAAATAGTTTTTATCGGATTTGCCGTGGCGTTAATTGGTACAATAATGATAACCGGTTTAAATTTTTCAGTAACAAATGCTTCGGAATTTGGTAAACTATTTGGACTGGCGGCAGCGCTGTGTATTGCCCTTGTCTATCTATTGGCAAACAAGATTAGAACTGATACAAGTACTGTATCTTATACTCGTATACTATATTTGATGGCGGCAATGTTTTTATTCGTTATTGCGTCTACAAATGGCGAAAACGTCTTTGAACTGAGCAGCTCTGACCTTTTATGGCTATTGGCGCTTGGGCTTTTACCAACCATTCTAGGACATAGTTTGTTATATTATGGAATAAAATTTACATCCCCTACAATAATTGCTTCGGTGCCGCTTGGCGAACCAATCATTGCTTCCATTTTAGCATGGATGATCTTTTTGGAGAAAGTTCCGATTATTACTTTAGCGGGGGGAATATTTATACTGTGTGGCGTTTATTTTATTATTGTTAATTCACCTAAAGCACATTTGACCGAAAATTATTAATTCTTTCATCGCCGCTATATACACCATGATATTCATCTGGTACTAATGCCGCTATCCTACACATAATTTCCTCTCCGGTTATATTAATTGCTGTGTTTCTCTCTGTGCGATCTCTTGGTAATGATTTTGGAAGAAAGGGTTTCCCTATATTAATCTGCAATTTTGGTCTTAATCCTCTGAGCCAATTGGTCCAAATATTATCCATTCCAATCAAGCTCATGGGTAATATTTGTACACCTGTTCTCATCGCTAAATAGGCTGCTCCATTCTTGGCCGGTCGAATAAAATGTTCTGTAGCTGTACCTTCCGGGAATATTCCTACAACTTCACCTTTTTTAATAGCCGCTAGAGAGCTTTTTATTGTTGTCGGAACAATATTTTGCCTGTTTGCCGGTATAAAACCATACAACCATGGAGCCCACATAAATTGAGCTTCTACAGTTTGGTCTGTTGCCATTAAAAAATTAATTGGTTTCTTGATTGCAAAAATTACAAATGGTGGATCCAGTCTATTAAAATGATTGCAAACTACGATGAACGGTCCTTTTTTAGGAACATTTTCGCCTCCCTTAATCTTTATTTTTGCAAAAACACTTCCTAAAAACAATACTAAGTACCCTAATAAATACCGGATTGCCGTTGGTCTTACAGAATATTTATTTAGATCCTGCTCTTTTGCCATTGAATTGTTAAGTTTTGATAAAAAAAGAGGGGCAATAAAAGCCCCTCTTTTCATTAAGCTATAATTTAAAAAGGAAGATCG
>JAUXHY010000186.1 GCA_030621275.1 bacterium
CGACTTCTTCGAAAAGTTATAACAAGACAAGCTCGAGTAGTAACTCTTCGAATCAGTCGAGCCGACCGTCGTCATATCGCTCAAATAGCGGTAGCCGATCTTCTTCATCAGCAACTAGCTCACGTAGCTCATCCAGTAGTAATTCTAGCAGTAGATCACGAAGAAAATAGAAATGAGGACAATAATGAAAAAATACATAACTAAGCTGACTATAGGAATACTATTCACATTTGGGATAGTAGGTGGGCAGACTGCATATGATGCAGTACACATCACAGAAAATGAGGAAGGATTCGGCACACGCGCTTTAGCGATGGGTGGAGCTTATACGGCTTTAGCAGATGACTACTCAGGAATCTATTGGAATCCCGCTGGTTTAGGTTCTATAGAAAAAACAGGTATTTATGCTGAATTGTCACATTTGCAGTTCTCCAATGATGCATTGTATATGGGAAATTTGACATCCAATAATCAAGGATTTACCAGACTCAAATCGCTTGGATTTGTGATGCCACTACCAACTAACCAAGGAAGTTTCGTAATAGCCGGTGGTTATAGTAGAGTATTAGGCTTTGATGATCACTTATATTTTGAAGGATTTAGCGATATTTCAAATGATATCGGATTTGAGATAGAAGATGAAATTGGTGACATCTACTATTATCCATTTGATCAGGGTGTTTACAGACAAGAAGAAGTTCGTAGCGAAGGTGGGTTACGTCAATGGAGTCTTGGCGGAGCCATTGCACTTTCTCCTAATTTCACAATTGGATTAACAACATCATTGGTTCATGGAAAGGAAGAATACAATTTCGGATTTTCTCAATATGACGATGATGATCTATACAATGAGTATCCCGGTGATTTTTATGAATACACGATTAATCAGTATTTACAGTCAGATTATTACGCGCTGAATCTAAAACTCGGTGGTATGGTGGACCTCAATAATATGTTAAAGGTTGGAGGAGTTATTACTTTACCATCCACATATTATGTTGATGAAACTCACTCTTTCAGTGATGATTTAGTTTTTGATGACGGCACTAATGATCCAACTGAGGATACCGGTAATTGGGATTATCAAGTTAAAACGCCGTTCATATTTGACGCGGGAATTGCATTTACTAATAAACTGATTACTTTATCTGCTTCAGGGCGCTACCGTGATTGGTCACAGACTCGTTTTGAAGTTTCAGGGTTTGATACAAATAGCCAAGATTATAGCGATATTATGAGTGAGAATAATTCTTTAACTCGCGACTATGATCAAGTTCTTGAATATAGGTTTGGTGGTGAAATATTACTGCCTGGTTTCAATACAAAATTACGGGCTGGTTACACTTTAATACCATCGCCTTTGCGTGATGCGAATGATGATCGTAAAACATATAGCGTTGGAATGAGTTTTAAAGTAGATAAAAATGTTAATCTCGATTTTTCATACTTAAAACGTGATTGGACACGCAACAGTTGGGATATTTATACTCCAGCCGGAGTCCAAGAAAATATTGAAACACATAAAGTATTAGTAGGTTTGACGTATAACCTCTGATAATCACCGTTCTCAGAGGACAAAAAAAAGGGAGTAAAAATAATTGCTCCCTTTTTTATTGTAGTATTGGTGTATTAACCATTAAAATACGGTATATCTGTCCTTAATAATTAGGGAGTTAGCTATGTATTATACACGTCACATTTTTACAATACTATTTGTTATTCTATTTATTTTCTCTTGCAAAAAATCGCCGACAGGATCAGATCCAATAGTTGTAACATTTCCTGATGCTAATTTTAAAACGTTGATTAGGGAGGTTTTGAATAAGCCTACAGGAGATATATTAAACACAGATTTACTCACACTAACAAAATTAATTGGTGATAATAGAAACATTAGTGATATAACAGGTATAGAGTATTGTACAAAATTGGATACACTTCATTTACATCAAAACAATATTTCCAATATTAGCAAACTAACCGGATTAACTCTATTGAAACAACTTACTTTGTACCAGAATCAGATTACAGCAATAGATGGACTATTGGGATTATCAAGTTTAGTATATCTTGCTATTGGAAATAATCAGATAGGTGATTTTAGTGCATTATCTGCTTTAACATCATTAGAATTTATAGGTTTGAATAATTCTGGTTTAACGAATATTGACTTTCTCACAAATTTAATTAATTTAAATAAAGTATTTTTAAAAATTAACCAAGTAACAGATATCCAAGCATTAGTTAACAATTCGGGGATTGGTAATGGTGATGAAATATTATTACAGGGTAATCCCCTGAGTGAAACTTCCTTGAACACTTTAATACCACAATTAGAAGCACGAGGTGTTACTGTTCAATATGATGAACCCACAACTGTGGTAACCTTCCCGGATGCTAATTTTGAAGCATTGATAAGAGAGACATTGTCTAAACCAACCGGTGACATAACCAACACAGATTTAGAAACAATTACAATAATAAATGGTTGGGACAAAGGAATTACTGATATTAGCGGGATTGAATATTGTACAAATATGGGTAACCTAAATCTTGGTAGAAATCAGATCAGTAATTTTAGCCTACTGGCAAATTTGACGAATTTATTTAACTTAAATATTTATGACAATCAGATTATTGATATCACAATGCTAGCAAATTTGATAAATTTGACAAACCTAAATCTTGGAGATAATCAGATTAGTAATATCAGTGCATTGGCGAATTTGACGAATTTGACACAACTAAATCTTATTACTAATCAGAATCCTGATATATCGGTTCTTGCAAATTTGACGAATTTGGAACATGTAGCTCTTGGAAATAATAATATGAGTAACATCAGTACGTTAGGTAATTTAACGAATTTGAAATCATTATCTATTGATTGGAATCAGATCGTTGATATCAGTGTGCTAACAAATTTGACGAATCTAACATACCTATGTCTTTACAATAATCAGATTAGTGATATCAGTTCGGTTACGGGACTTACAAATCTGAAAAGTTTGAGTTTCGGTTTAAATCAAGTTACCGATATAAGCCCACTTGTAGGATTTGTTAACTTAGAAGGGTTATATCTTGAGCAAAATCAGATTAGTGATATTAGTCCTTTATTAAATTTAGTGAACTTGGAGAAGGTTAAACTAAATGACAATCAAGTTGTAGATATTATTACACTAGTGAATAATACCGGGATTGATAATGGAGATGAAATTTGGTTAGAGAACAATCCGCTAAGCGCTACATCAACAGGAACCTACATTCCGCAATTAGAAGCGAGGGGGGTTACGGTACATCAGTAGGATAAAGCTTGCCGCTCGTAGTGGAGCGTAGAGTGTGGTACCCCGGACAGGATTCGAACCTGTGGCCCACAGCTTAGAAGGCTGTTGCTCTATCCAGCTGAGCTACCGGGGCAATTTAGAGGCGGAAATTAGCGTAAATTATAAAAATATTTTAATAGAATATCGGTTAAAATCATAATTTAAATTAACAAAAAATAGAAAAAATACTGTCGACGGAACTCCGACGAGAAATATCTTGCTATTTTTTGTAGATATTAGTACACTTATCCTTAAGAGAATAACATTAGACTTATATTATAATAACAAATAGGAGAAAAATTATGGCTGAAAAAGTAAAGACATGCGGTGTAAAGAAGGAATCTGGCTACCTTTATTATTTAGATAAACAGGGCGATGTATCGCGTTCAAAAATGGCTCGTGCAGGA
>JAUXHY010000163.1 GCA_030621275.1 bacterium
AGGCGCAAATTCTGGTGTAAAGTTACTTGTTGGAATAGTAGCGCTACTGTTAGCATTTCTAGGACTAGTGGAATTATTAGATAAGATTATTGGTTTACTTGGTGGTAATCTAAATAATATTTTAAACATTAATATTGACTGGAGCTTGAAGGGACTATTAGGATACCTATTTTATCCATTTACAGTTATTATCGGTGTTCCACTTGCTGACGCAGGTCATATAGCAAGAATAATTGGTGAACGAAGCGTACTCACTGAAGTTGCCGCTTTTCAGGACCTTGCACTGTTGATTAACTCAGGTGTTAATCTATCACCAAGATCAATTGTTATTACTACTTATGCGTTAACCGGTTTTGCTCATGTGGCATCAATCGCAATTTTTGTAGGTGGAATTTCAGCTTTGGTACCTGAACGAATGAAAGATTTAACTCAATTAGGTTTTAAGGCACTAATTGGTGCAACGATTGCGAATCTTTTAACTGCCAGTGTAGCCGGGATTTTTTACACTAGTTCATCAATTTTAATACAGTGATCAACAATATTCGGCAATATATTGAAAAAATGCCCAAGGTGGAGCTACATCTGCACCTGGATGGAGCTTTCACATTAGATTTTCTATTTGATCTGATACAGAAATATGATGGTGATCCTGAAATTAAGAGTATTGCAGATCTACGGAATCGGTTTATCTTCACGGATTTTCCTCATTTTGTTGAGACATGGTTTTGGAAAAACCGGTTTTTCCGAGAACCTATTGATTTTGAGGAGTCCGTATATCGTACATTAAAGGAATTGTCCTTTCAAAATATTGTGTATTTGGAAGCTTTTTTTTCACCATGGGATTATAAAGAATCGGGAGTTGTTTCAACTAATATAGTACAAGCAAACCTAAATGCTGTAAAACGTGCGGAAAAAGATTTTAATATTCGATGCCGATTAATAGTGGATATAACCAGGGATCACGGTCATGAACATGCAATTGATCGTTTAAATGAGATAACTCCGTTTTTAGGTGAAGAAATAATTGGTATCGGATTAGGTGGAAGTGAACAAAAATATCAAACACATATGTTCGAGGATGTATTTGATGAAGCTAAGAGACGCGGTTTTCACTGCGTGGCTCATGCCGGCGAAGTAATGGGACCTAAGTCAATCTGGTCGGCAATAAAAGATCTCAAAGTTGAACGAATTGGTCATGGAGTGCGTGCAATTGAGGACCCAGAGCTTGTTGAGTATCTACGGATTGAACAGATACCATTAGAAATATGTGTAGTCAGTAATATTAAAACAGGAATTTATTCAGGTTTCACTGATCATCCTTTTGCAGAATTATTTTCAAAAGGATTGTTACTAACCGTTAATTCTGACGATCCGACTATGTTTGGGACAACTCTGGCAGATGAATATTCAATACTTTATCATGAACTGAATTTATCAATGTTGGAAATCAGAAATGTTCAGATCAATGCTGTTGAATCATCTTTTGCACCGCAGGGAGAAAAAAAGAAAATTAAAGAAATGATGAATAGATTTTGGATTGATAATGCGATGTCAATTACTAATGATTAATATAAAATAAAGGAGAAGAAATGGTTGGAGCAGTTCTGTTAACTATTATTTCTGGAGTTGGATTCGGACTAATCGGTATAATGTTTCGGCTAGGACAAAACCGAAATGTGGTACCAATTCACATCTCGATGTGTATGGGTATCGCCGGAGCGATATTCTTTGGAGTTCAAGTAAATTGGGGACAATTTTTTCATTTGCCATTACTCGCAGTTCTTTTGCCGATTGTTTCATCATTTGGAAATCTGGCTTCTATGCATTTTACAAAAGTTAGCCTTTCCAAGGGACCCTTATCTCCATTGTGGAGTGCAATGAATTTGACATTTCTAACTGTTGTGATTTATTCATCAATTGTTTTTTCTGAATCAATTTTACCATTCCAGTTTGCAGCATTAGGAACTGGTATTTTGTGTGTTGTTTTTGCGTCAAATTTAGGAAATAAGCCCAAAAGTGATGACAGCAATCCTTCTCGTTCAATGAAGGATAAATTAATTTATGCCGGTGCTTTACTGATTGTTTTATTAGGTAATAGTACAGCATTTGTTATTATTAAAGATCTTGGCACACGGACTATTGTTCCTGGTATTAATACTACATATTTGATGGGATACAGATCATCAATCTTTTTTCTGATGTACCTGAGTATGGCGTTGACCTGTTTCGTATTAGTGATTATTCAAAAAGCAAAACCTAATAGTATTTGTGACTTGATAAAAATTGGTTCGGTTGCTGCGATTGGTTCAATTGTTGGAATGTTACTACTGGGCTATGCTGTAGCATTGCCCGCAGCATTAATTTTTACAATAAATGGAATGGTAAGTATTCTTGTTGGTGTAACTGTATCAGTAATTGCTTTTGGAGAGAAAAGAACAAAAGCCTGGTATGGTACAGTTGGATTTGGAATTCTGACAGTTTTGTTAATAAACCTTGACAGTTTAATATAACACTTTAGTCCATTTGTACTTGATAATTGAATAAAATAATTTAAAAGCCCTGCTTAATTGTTGGGCTTTGTTTATATAAACAAATTCAATTTACTATGACACAAGTGGATAGTAATGGACAATAGTGTAGCACAGTTATAGCACACTTTTAAAATCACTCTTCGTAGAACACTGTCTTCACACGGCAGAGCAATTCATGAAACACCGTTTAACATCAAAACTACCCATCCTACTACCCACTTTCGCGTATAAAACTGTTGGTTGGTATAAAGACTTAATAAGGATCTCCTTAAATCTAAGACCACGAGCTATCTACATAGTATTTGTATTCTACTGGAAAGCTGGAGATAGTAAATGTCTCAAAAATGTTTGATAGCTGACGTATTGAGATTTTGATTTTGAGATGAGTTTTGAGACGTTATCTTTAGGTTAAGAGACAACTTACGAGAAAAATGTGAAAAGTCTCAAAAACGAAGGGTTTTGAAACGTCCTAATAATTAATAAAGTATAAATATCTATACATTTTACCTATAATTTTCAATCCAATAATTAAGTATAAAATGGAAACAATCTCAATAATTCTAATAGCTATCGGTTTATCGATGGATTCATTTGCGGTCTCTGTAACCAATGGGTTAACCATAACAGATTTAACTACACGAAAAATTTTGACTATTTCGTTTTCACTTGCAATATTTCAAGGCTTGATGCCATTACTTGGATGGTTCGCAGGGATAGGAGTCGAAAAATATATCCAAGAAATTGACCATTGGGTTGCATTTGTACTGTTGGGAATCATTGGAATAAAGATGATTTACGAAGGATTAACTAAAAGTGAAGATTCTAAAATGTATGAACTAAGCCCAATTACATTATTAGCACAATCGATATCTACAAGCATTGATGCTTTTGTTGTTGGTATTAGTTTTGCTTTGTTAGGGTGGCCGATTATTAAACCTGTTTTGATAATTGGTGTGACAACATTAATCTTTTCTCTAATTGGATTACAAGTCGGTCAATATCTTGGTAGAAAAGCAGGTAAATCAGCCACTATTATTGGAGGATTGGTTTTAATTGGTATTGGTACAAAAATACTAATCGAACATTTATATTTTCAATAAAGAAAAAAAGCATTTCTTTATCATATAGTTATTGATAAAGTCCCAAAAACGTGTCCCAAAACAAGCGGGCTGGTTTGAGTGTACCAAAAACGACGGGTTTTGGTACAGAATCTCTCAGTTGAAAAACGTTGAAGGATAACACCCTTTAGAAGTACTATTCATCTACGGTAAACCAACGAAATCCGTAACTATCTGCTGTAGGAGACTAATGCAGGTACTTTTTACTTATAGAGGGGGAGTTAAACACTTTCGAATATCTGCGTCTTTTTTACAATCAATTTCAATTCATTATTTCATTAACAAAAGGAGGTTATATGAAAACGATTTCTAATCAATTCGTCTTAATTCGAGTATTCTGCATTTTAACTTTACTAGGGATTTGCAGTACAGCTTTCTATTCTTGCTCAGAATCAGATAAATCATATCTGACAAAAGGAGAGCATAAAATTGAAATTGACGGAGTTAATCTATGGTATT
>JAUXHY010000104.1 GCA_030621275.1 bacterium
AACTTGGAATGGTTTGATGATTTATTATTTGATGTGCATAATATTAATAATATTAAATATCACTCATTTCAAATCAGTTTTTAAACAAGTGAAGCCATTTTTTCTATTTTTTCCGATTATGATAATCATTTACTTATTTATTTCGTTTATTTTTACGAGTTCTACCTGGATGGCAATAATTAATGATGCGGGAATAGCGACAAGTAAATTATTGTTGTTAGTAATTGTAATGGCATTCTATCTTGAAATTATGAGGAAACAAAACATAGTTTTATCTATAAGATCAATTTGGGTGAAAATGAATTTAAAATGGAGAAGGGTCGAAGATATTTTCATGTTTTTAGAATTAACATTACGATTTTATCCAACGTTTCAAAGAGAATGGCAAACAATTACTAGATCTAAAAAAGCATTAGGTTTAACCTCTTCTGTTAGTCGATGGGAACAGATTAAATCAGTTGCAAATGATTTACCGGGTATGATTCTTCAAAGTTATCGAAAAGCGGGAAACACAGCGACGATTATGAAACAGAGAGGATACGGTAACCAAATACCACGTGGAGTTGCCACCCCAATACTTTTTAAAATGAGTGATATGATGTTACTTATAATTATTTTATTCGGATATACTTTATTGAATAAATATGTCACGTTATAAAATTACTATTCAATATGATGGTACTAATTACTTTGGCTGGCAAATGCAATCGCATAAGCGCACAATACAAAGTGAGATAGAAACAGCCTTAGTGCCATTAAATAATAATAAAAGAGTAAAAGTTATTGGTGCCGGTAGAACCGATACAGGTGTTCACGCTTTTAGTCAAGTAGCTCATTTTGATTTAGACACAAGTTTAAAAATTGTTCAATTGAAAAATGCAATAAACGCTAGATTACCGGATGATATAAGGATTATCGATGTGGCGCAAGTCAGTGATGATTTTCATGCAAGATTTTCTGCCAAGCGAAGATATTATCGTTATCAGTGCTATTTAGGTGATATTTTATTATTTAAAAACCAATCATGGTTTGTTGGTGAAATTGACGAATCTATTTTAGATGTTTTCGCAAAAAAAATTGAAGGTACATACGATTTTCTATCATTTTCGAAATCGAATAAACATTTGAAAAATACAGTCTGCAATATCTATGAGTCTAGGTGGTTTAAATCTGAAAATATGCTTATATTTAACGTTTGTGGAAATAGGTTTTTACATCATATGGTACGATACTTGGTGGGAACAATGGTAGCAGGAGCACAAGGTAAAATATCATTAGACTATTTTATAGATTTGTTGATTAATCCGCAAAAAAATGTAAAAATATTCATGGCTCCACCGAAAGGATTAATATTGTTTGGAATTGATTATGATAAATAAAAATAAATTAATAATAATTGGATTCTCATTACTGTTTTTAACGTCAATAATCCATTCACAGGATTCTATTTATAATTCTAGACATTCTGCAATTACAAGAGCCATTGAAAAGGTAAGCCCGGCTGTTGCAAGCATAAATGTAATACAAATAAGAGAATACACCACAAATTCTTTTTTTAATGATCCGTTTTTTAGACAATTATTTCCTTATGAGTTGCATCGTGAACGTGTTAAAAGTACTGGTTCGGGAGTAGTAATAAGTCCCGATGGTTACGTAATAACCAATCATCATGTTATAGAAAATGAGCTTGAAACAGTAGTTACTTTACCCGGTGGAAATGAATATAAAGCAGATATTATTGGCTCGGACAAATTAACTGATTTGGCATTGTTAAAATTAGAAGGCAGCAATTTTCCGTACGCCGATATTGGTGATTCTGATGATCTGATTATCGGAGAATGGGTGGTGGCATTGGGCAATCCATTTGGTTTGTTTGACGTAAATGATGAACCAACAGCTACAGCAGGTATTATTAGCGCAGTTGACATGGATTTTGGAACAATGGAATCATCCGGTAGAGTATATCAAGATATGATACAAACTGATGCTGCAATAAACCCCGGGAATAGTGGCGGTCCTTTAGTGAATAGCGTTGGAGAAGTTATTGCTATCAATACTTTTATATTTTCCGGATCTAATTATTCTGAAGGGTCAATCGGAATCGGTTTCGCTATTCCAATAAAAAAAGCACAAGCTATTGCAGCTGAGTTACAAAATTACGGTAGAATTGACCGTACTTATTCCACGGGAATCCAAGTTCAACCAATGAATGAACGGATTGCTAATTATCTTAAAATTCCTTTTAGTAATGGTGCAATAGTCGTTGATGTGGATCGTAACAGCGCTGCCGAAAATGCAGGAATAAAATCAGCAGATATCATTGTTTCTGTTAATAGCATTAAAGTTAATTCTGCATTGGATATTAAAGATGTAATTGTAACCAACGATCTTCGTTCCGGCGATAAATTGCGATTACGCATTTACCGAGACGGAAAATATCAAAATGTTATATTGAAACTTGCTCGATCAAATGGAGGATAAAATTTAATGGCACAAGAAGGTAGAAAAATATTAAGTATTTTGTTAGTAGTCACTTCAGGATTATTATTTATAAGTTTATTTACTAATATTGCTTTTTTACCAATAATCGCCGGTATTTCTTCATTATTATTGGTATTTAGTCTAAACTTTTTTCGTGATCCCAATCGTAAAATTCCTGAAGGTAATAATATTATCATTTCACCCGCAGATGGAAAAGTAACGGCTGTTAAAACAATTGACGATCCTGATATTGGTGAGAACTCAAAATTAGTCTCAATATTTCTTAATATATTTGATGTCCATGCAAACAGAGTTCCTATTAGCGGAAAAGTTATTTCTGTTAGTCGCAAAGATGGACAATTTGTATCAGCATTTAGGCATGATGCTGCCGATGTTAATGAACAAACAACTACACTGTTTGACACATCGCTTGGAGCGGTAAAAGTGAAACAAATCGCCGGATTAATTGCACGCCGAATATTATGTTACGCCAAAAGTGGGGAAAAAATGGAGCAAGGAGACAAATTAGGATTTATTATGTTTGGCTCACGCACTGATGTTATATTACCATCTTCAGTAGACATACTTGTTAAGGTTGGACAGCGCGTAGTAGGGACAGAAACTATTATTGGAAATTTTGAAAATGAAAAATAAGCATAACATTCGTAAACGCATTAATAAACGTTTTATACCAAATATATTTACTGTATTAAATATGTATTTAGGGTTTTCGGCGATAATTCTGATTATTTCGGGTGATCCAATTCGTGGTGCTTGGTTTATTTTTGCTGCAGCTATTTTGGATGCTTTCGATGGTAAATTAGCTCGAGGTTTAGGAATCGAATCAACTTTTGGAACTGAATTTGATTCATTCGCTGATACAGTTTCATTTTGTGTTACATCATCACTATTAATATATACAACATGGGTAGAAGGGTTGCATCCGCTCATTGCAATAAGTCTGAGTTTTGTACCATTATTTTTTGGAACAATTAGATTAGCAAAATTCAATCTTATCAATGATGGTACTCCCAAACAATATTTTACAGGCTTAACCACACCGTTATATGCTTTAATTTTATTTGGCTTTATTCTATTTACAAATCAAAGGTTTGGAACAAATGGAGATCCAAGAATTGCCTTGGCTTTAGCCATTACTTTAGGTTTTGCAATGATTAGTCCGATAAAATTGGGAAACATTCCCTCTTTATCATTTAAAATGGGTATAAAGAATAATGTCCGGCTATTTTTTGCAATCATCGTATTTGTTAGTGTAATAATTTGGCAAGGTTTGATTTTATTCCCGATATTAATTTTATATGTATTATGGAGTGTGATAAATTGGATTATGCAATCGGATAAAATCAATCTGCCTGACAGATTATCATCCGCTAGAGGAAGGGATTAATTAGAGATGAAGAAACGATCTTGGGGATATATTACATTAGGTTTAGTTTTCGGAGCTTTGATTGGTTCTTTAATAGGTAGTCTATTGGGATGGGTATTACCGGAAGGAGTAGTTAAAGATTTTTTCTTGCTAGGTGTAAGTTTTGATCTTGCAGGTTTAGTTGGGAACGAATCAGGTGTAATTATAATAGATTTGATTATAGTTACCTTTAAATTTGGTTTATCAATTGCTTTTAATTTTACAAGTTTGATCGGTCTAGCAACCGCTTATTATTTTTTACGGTTTTTCCGTTAATTCAAATGATATTTAAAGTTAAATTCAATATAATTTTAGGAGTTTAAAATGCAAAGTAATGAAATAGTATATGCAGTATTTAATTTAGGTCCAATGGAGATGGTATTAGTTGTATTGGTTGTACTTTTACTATTTGGCGCTAAGCGATTACCCGATTTGGCAAAAGGTTTAGGACAAGGAATCCGCGAGTTCAAAGGTGCAGTCGACGGAGCAAAAAAAGAGATCAAAGATGTTGGTGACTCAATAAATAAAGAAGAAGAAAAGAAAGAAGAAAAGAAAGAAGAAAAGAAGGCTGCATAGTCCCAATATTTCTTAGTATTAAATTTTTATTTATTTATAAAGAATAACTGCCTTTTTCAGTTAATCAAATTCTAATATATTAAAGAAACAAAATTCTGTCTATTTCGTAAGGTTATTATCTTGTTTTAACTTATGATTGAATATGCAAACTCACTCTATTTTTTATTATTAGCACTGATACCTGTACTAATATTATGGTACTGGAAATTTGGTAAAAAACTTGAAGGTACTATACAATTTTCATCAACAAAATTATTAGGAAACCATTTCAAAAAACGTGGGCGATGGAGAATAATCTTGATGCAGATCATTTTCATGTCCATGCTTGTATTTACAATACTTGGATTATCTCGTCCACGGTTAGTTGACACTCTCGAAGAAACAAAAATTGAAGTCGTCGATATCATCTTAGTTCTAGATATAAGTAGCAGTATGCTAGCTGAGGATTTTAAACCAAACCGTCTGGAAGCAGTAAAAAAGACAGCTAAAACTTTTATCGAAGATCGAAAAGGTGATAGAATAGGACTACTGGTTTTTGCTGGAGAAACGTTTATCCAATGTCCGCTTACAATTGATACTGATGTTTTAACAAATCTATTGAAAGATGTTACAGTAGCTGAACAGGAATATGATGGCACAGCAATTGGTATGGCAATCGCAAATGCGATTAACCGTTTACGCAATAGCGATGCAAAAAGCAAAGTTATGATTTTACTTTCTGACGGAAGTAATAATGCAGGAGAACTTGATCCAATAACTGCAGCTGAAATGGCAACAGAGTTTGATATTAAAATCTATACAATTGGCGCAGGAACTAACCAATCTGTAACCTATATTCCAAATCGTGGTTATATTCGCAATGAAGTCGATGAAGAAACCTTAAGAGCTATTGCTAAACAAACTAACGGACATTATTTCCGGGCGAATAATATTGGTAGATTGAAACGGATTTATGAAGAAATAGATCAGCTAGAACGTTCCGAAATAGAGGTTAAAATATATACACGCTACCAAGATCTTTACGGATGGTTCCTAATTCCTGCAGCAATATTTGGATTATGGTATGAAGCACTGAATAGGTCAATTTTTAGGAGAAAAATGTAATGGATTGGCG
>JAUXHY010000081.1 GCA_030621275.1 bacterium
CCAAGTAAATTAATTAATTTATAATCGGTTGTAACTACATTTTAGTGTTACTAATGTACTAAATTTACTTTTTTCTTATTGTTTTATCAAAAGCACAAATTAGAGCGTTACCGCTCGAATCTTTTATCTAGTTCTTCTAAAGATAATTGAACGATGATCGGACGTCCGTGCGGACAATAGTAAGGATGCTTTGTTCCGAATAGTCGGTCCACTAACTCTCGCATTTCTTCGGCAGTTAATTTATCGCCTGCTTTAATAGCGGCGTGACAGGCAAACGATGCAGCAATATTTTCTTGCAAGGAACTATATTCTTTATGCGATGATTCGAAATTATCGATAATGTCCCTTATAACTTCTTTCTCCCTACCCCACGTCATTTCCGAAGGAATGGATTCAATAAGCACCGTATCCTTTTTTGATTGCTTCATTCTAAATCCAATCTTTTCCAGATAAGGAAGTATTTCTAATAAGATTGAATATTCATCGGGTGCAAATTGCATTTCTTCAGGAAATAATAAAGTTTGTGAAGCCATTGAGTTCTTATTAAAAGCGGCAATTGCTTCCTCAAACAATATCCGCTCGTGTGCAACATGTTGATCTATTATAACTAACCCGCTGCTTATCTGCGCTAAAATAAATTTTGAATGAATTTGCCAAAAATTATCGGTATCGATAACCTTTTTATCGACCTGTGTATCCGCTAATTGCGACACATAAATTTTCGCTCGTTCCAATCCTTCCGAACCAATTGACTGTTCTCGATTTTGGCTTTGCGCTCTAAAATTTAATGTATCCTGATTCGGATTATGCTGTGAATTGCTACTATTACTAAACTGATAATCATTTCCAAAAGATGGTTTTTCGAAGTCAGGAATAGTATCGAGTAAGGAACTTAATGCTTTGCTCACACTTGATTTTAAAACATGGTGAATTCGCCATTCGTCTTTAAATCTTACTTGAATTTTCGTCGGATGAACATTTACATCAACTTGATCGACTGGCAATTTAAGATTTAAAACGAAAAAAGGATATTCGCCCCTATTTACTAAAGATTGATAGGCGCCGTAAACCGCTGAATTTAAAAGTCTATCTTGTATAAATCGATTATTTAGGAATAGATACTGTTCACCGGGTCGGGACCGTACCAAATTTAAATTTCCAACGAATCCAGAAATATTATAATCTCCTTTTTCAAATTTTACAGATAATAAATTTTTACCATAAGTAGGATCCAATGTCGCTGAAATACGTTCTTTTAATGATTCAGGTTGAAAGCTAAAAATTGATTTTTCATCTGATTTAAGCGTAAAACCAATCTTTGGAAAGGCTAAGGCAAATCTGCGTACCATTTGTATAATATGCCGTATTTCTACTCTTTGCGATTTTAAAAATTTTCTACGAGCCGGCGTATTGTAAAATAAATTTCTGACTGTAATTTGAGTTCCAATTATCCCCGGTGCCGGACTAATTTTAGAGGGTACACCATTAACATACTCTATTTTTCCGCCTTCTTTATCATTTATCGCGGATTCGATTTCAACTTCTGCAACTGACGTGATGCTCGCTAACGCTTCACCCCTAAATCCTAGCGTTTGTATTTGAAAAAGATCATCAACTGTTGCAATTTTACTTGTACTGTAGCGTTCACATGCTTTCGACAATTCTTCAATAGGAATCCCATGACCATTATCTGTTATTTGTATAGTTTGCTGACCGGCATTTTCTACAACTATATCAATTTTATCTGCGCCTGCGTCGATGCTATTTTCCATCAATTCTTTGATGACAGATGCAGGTCTTTCCACAACCTCACCCGCTGAAATTTTATTCCGTAAATCCTCTGATAATTGATGAATCTTTTGTTGCATTATTTGCCAATTATTTCCCTTGTTTTGGCAAATATATTTTTATGATATTGCTCTGAATCAGTCAATAATTTCTCGACTCGAGTTTTCATATCATTGACAAACTTTTGATCTGATCCTACTCCATCTAAATTTATTAGAACGTTTAAACAGGCGCCGCGTACCGCAGTAAAAGCTGCTCCACCGGCCACTCCCACATCACTAACGGAATTCGGATTTCCTTCATTCACCATTAGTTCTGCTAACTCAAATATTTTAAATGATGTTTCGGCAACTTCCAAAGGAATTTCGGCAGCATATTTATTTGCATTTAGCACTAATCTTTCTTTTTCTACAATTTCCTCTGTCGTTGTCGCAGAAATGCGATTGGCTGCCATTACCTTATTGAATGCATTAGTATCTTCATCAATTAAAAAGGATAATCGATCTTTAATTTTCTGTGTTTTTTCACCAACATTTTCCATCATTTCACGTTTTTCTAAATATCCTTTTTTCTCATGTGACAAAGCCGCTACCATTGAAGTTAAAGCTGCCCCAAGACTTCCTACTAATGCCGCTACACTACCACCTCCCGGTGCCGGACTATTTGATGACAACTCGTCTGTAAATCCTTTCACGGATAAATCAATTAATTTACTTTCCTTGCTCTTAACCGCAAAATCAATAATTTTTTCTTCAGCAACGAATGGAGTAACATCGTTCAATCCTAATGATTGAACGGCAGATTCTATCAACATTTCCTGCGGAACTCCTATTGTGCGTCCTTGCTTTCTCAGATAATGCTTCCCCGCCATCAAAATTGCCTCTAACGGAATAAGTCCTACTAACTCACTACCGGTAACACGCACACCGCGTTCTATCGCTAATTCACAAGCTTTGTCAAACACATCATGAATTGTTGAGTTTTTAAAATTATTAAAATTAATAGAAATCTGCGCCCGCTTAAATGTATCAACATACCACCCGATTGCTTTTACATCTTTGTAAAATCCAAGCTTCTTTACAGCTTTGCCGATTAGATTTTCTTCGGAATATCCATTAGATTTCAGAAGTTCATTAATATCATAGGAATGTTTTTCAGTGCAGTGTTTTCTTAACTCTCCAATTGTTGTAAAATTTTCATCGCAGTAGCTACATGGATAACTTTCCTCTGCATATCGTAATATTTTACCATCCAATAGATTTTTTGATAGTGGATTTGGAATACGAACTGACCGACCCTTTTCACGCAATTCAAAAGCTATATCGTTGGCAAGACGAGTGTCTTGTGTATTCAAATTGATATTATATGCTATTAAAAATTCACGTCCACCCATAACAGTTGCACCTGCTTGCGGGTTAAATTCTGCTTTCCCAAAATCAGGTTTCCAATGCAGATCTTTCAGTTTATCAGCTAGTCCCTCATACTCTCCTGCTCGAATTTTTGGTAAATTGGTTCTATCGGGTTTTTGTGCAGAGTGTTCATAAAGATAAACAGGAATATCAAGTTCTTCTCCAACCCGCCTACCAACTTGTTTAGATAACTCAATACAATCGTCCATTGTCACGCCGCTAACAGGAACAAAAGGGCAAACATCCGTCGCACCCATTCGTGGGTGAGTACCTTTTTGTTGTCGCATATCAATTACTTGAGATGCTGTTTTGATAGCTTGGAATGCCGCTTCAGCAACTGCGTCGGGACTACCGACAAAAGTAACAACAGTACGATTCGTATCCTGACCGGGATCTACATCGAGAAGAGTTACTCCCTCAACTTTTTCAATTGAAGCTGTAATTTGGTCGATTTTATTTCTATCGCGTCCTTCACTAAAATTAGGAACGCATTCAATTAATTTTTGCATTTGTATACCTTAATTATTAATTAACTACACGTTGTAAATATATTATGAATACTATTATGGCGATTAACATTACGATTAACCATAAAAATGATCGCCGTGGTTTACGGCGCGGAATTAATCTCCGAAAATATGGTTTTCTTTCCATTAATAAATACCAAATGTAAATAATTTTAGAAAAATAGTCATGATTGGAGAAATTATTACCGCAAAAATATTAAAACGGGTGAACATACTTAGAACGATTAACCCCATAAGAATTCGCGGACCATAGTATTCAAACTTTACTAATTCATTATGATATTTATAAGGTATAAGGCCCTCAAGTATGCGTGAGCCATCAAGTGGCGGAATTGGGATAAAATTGAATATCGCTAAAACGAGATTAATTTGCAAGCTCATGATTAGAACCATTATCAAAGGTGATTGACTGCCGATTAGTCCTAATCTAAGTAATACGCTGAGGAGTATTCCGCTAATTAATGCTACAATTAAATTCGATACCGGACCCGCTAGAGCTATCCACATCATGTCTCGTTTAGGATTGGTTAAATATCGTGGATCAACAGGCACAGGTTTCGCCCAGCCAAACCCCATTAAATAGAGTGCTATTGAACCAAATATATCTAGATGAGCCATCGGATTTAATGTAAGTCTTCCAGCATTTTTTGCTGTTGGATCTCCGTATCTATGCGCCATCCAACCGTGCGAAAATTCATGGAAAGAAAGAGCAAATATTATTACCGGAATCAGTATTACTTGTACAGCAGGATCTAATGAAATAATTCCCATTTTACCACCTTGGATGAAATGTTCTGTGAACTTCTTTTAGATATTCTTTATCTAAATGAGTATAAATTTGCGTTGTAGATATATCGGCATGACCAAGCATTTCCTGTACTGCTCTCAAATCTGCACCACCTTCTAATAGATGTGTGGCAAAAGAATGTCTTAAAGTATGTGGACTTATATCTTTTTTAATATCAGTGAAGCTCACCCACTTTTTAATTATCAGCCATACCATCATTCTAGTTAAAGGATTGCCATTTCTGCTTAAGAATATTCTTCCTTGATTTTTATTTTTCCTCGCAAACGAGGGTCGCACGTGTTTGAAATATTTATCAAGACATCTTATTGCTCGAGGACCTAAAGGTACTAATCTTTGCTTATTACCTTTCCCAGTAACGCGCAACATCTCGGCATCAAGTAATATATCAGTTAACTTTAAATCGCAAAGTTCAGATACGCGTAATCCCCCCGAATATAATATTTCTAAAACAGCTAAATCACGGACTCCCAATTCTTTAGAGACATCAACAACATCTAAAATTGTATCAATCTCTTGTGGTGATAGAACAGTCGGTAATTTACGTGGAGCTTTGGGTGTATCTAATAGCAATACCGGATTAGATTTTATTATCTCCTCACCAGATAAATAATTATGAAATGAACGAATTGAAGAAAATGCACGATTAATACTTGTTACAGATAAGTGAACATTAT
This sequence comes from bacterium, assembly GCA_030621275.1. Classification (GTDB taxonomy): domain Bacteria; phylum Fidelibacterota; class Marinisomatia; order Marinisomatales; family JAHJCW01; genus JAHJCW01. Next base: position 5,207 of record JAUXHY010000081.1, read on the forward strand.
TAAGTATTCGAATATATTTCCGAATGTGTTTCTGTTTAATTTTATTTAAGTCTGTGATTCCTTCATCCGTTTTAAGAAAACGTAAATACCTTTTTAAATCTCTTTGGTATGCTTCGATGGTATTAGGAGAAAGGTTTTTCTCAATTCGTAGAAAAGTAATGTAATCTTTGAGAAGTTTATTCAATATAAATTTTTAATTATTAAATATTTGATGGAAATTTACTTACGATGGATCGCTTTGGAAAAATCCTTCATAACCAATAAATTTTCCGATTTCTCAGTAACTGTCCCTGTTACAATAAAACTTGCACCGGCTTTCACTCGTTCTTCTGCATCTTGCGGAGTTTTTATTCCACCGCCAACAATTACGGGAATATCAATTTGATTACGAACTGCTTTTATAGTGTCTAATGAAACGGGAATTTTTGCTCCGCTTCCGGCTTCCAAATAAACAATTTTCATCCCTAAATATTGAGCTGCTAAGGCATGAGCAATTGTTATGTCGGGTCGATCCATCGGGATAGGTTTTGTACTACTCATGAATTCAACTGTCGTAGTAGTTCCACCATCTAAAAGTAAATATCCCATCGGAATTGTTTCTATTCCGATATCTTTTACAACTGGAGCAGCGATTGCCTGTTCCCCGATTAAATAATGCGGGTTTCTACCCGATAAAATCGACATAAAAAACATTGCGTCATAATAACCATTTAATTGTGTTACACCACCGGGAAAGAAAATTATTGGCATTTTAGCATTCCTTTTAATCTTGGCAACTCTATCGTGGTTTCCTGCATCCATCATTAAACTACCGCCCACTAGCAATGCATCAACTTCTGATTCATTCGCTGCTTGGACAAATTCCTCAATATTTGAATGATTCTTTTGGTCGGGATCGATTAGCACAAAATATCCCGCACCTTTTTTCTCAATTACATCAAGTAGGTAATGATAGATTTTTGTTTTCATAAAAATAATTAACCGATTATGCCTTGATAATCCTCAGCACTCAATAGTTTATCTTTTGCACTTAAATCGTTAAATTCAATTTTTACAAACCATCCCTTACCATAGCAGTCTTCATTAACAAACTCAGGTGAATCTTCAATCTCATCGTTTATTTCTACTACTTCACCTGTAACCGGAGATAGTAAATCAGATACTGTCTTAACAGCTTCGATTGTACCAAATGCTTCAT
>JAUXHY010000189.1 GCA_030621275.1 bacterium
TGTACCTACATAATCTTGATCAGTTTGATTCGATGTAATAACAGGGTATGTATAACTCGCCGGAGAAAACTCCCAATTATCCTTAGTTGCTGTAGATGTACCACTCCAACCATTTGAAACTGAAGTATTATAATGTCCCGTCGCATTAGTAATTACAGTTGCTCCACCATTACTGAAGGCTACAGCTACTCCTTCTACTCCAATATTACTACCATCTCTTACATGACCTGATATTGATACACTTGGCGGTACATATGTTCCTGTATAATTTTGGTTTATTTGGTCAGTAGTAACTGCAGGATATGTATAACTTACAGGATTATACGTCCAATTATCCTTTGTAGCTGTTGATGTACCATTCCATCCACTTGAAACTGATGTACTATAATGACCTGTTGCATTTGTTGTAACTGTTGCCCCCCCCATTACTGAAGGCTACTGCCACTCCTTCAATAGCATCATTATTCGTATCTTTCACAAATCCAGATATGTGAACTGACGATGCGAAGAAACCGTTGACATTCATAACTAAATGCATGTCAGGGAATCCAATGGCCACAAGATCCAAAGGTTCAGGTATCCCACAATCAGCAGTAACTATATAGGTTGGAGCTGTTTGTCCATCAGGGTTGGAACCAACAAATAAAAAATTACCGTCGGTTTGACCGTTTGGTATGAAGAATTCAACAACCAAATTTGAATTTTCCGGTGCTGTAGCGGTTATAGGCACATTGACAATTGTCAATGTCTGGTCAGCTACACTCATCGGAGCAGTTCCAATCAGAGTTAAATTGGCAAACGTAAATGGATCAGCCGGATCCCACGTATAAAGATTAACCGTGGCCGGCTGTTCACCGGCTACAGGAGCCGTGGCAGACTCAATTCCAATATCAACACTATAAATATTTAAGTCATTGATAATACCAAATGTTGCCAAGTCAAATACCCGCAAATAACTGTTATCTGTGTGCCCAAGACCACTACAACATGCTACTGAATTACCGGCTATTATATTTTGAGTTGCTGAATGGGTGATTGTTATAGTACCATTAGGATTTTGAACAGCTTTTGATGCTTCAATATTTGAACTGGCGTTTCTTTTACCCATTTCTCGTTTTTCAGTGGACATTGCTGCATTAGGATTCCTGCTAATGGAACACTTTCCATCGTTTATCTGTTGAGATAAGTTTTGAACTTGACTATCCTGCTCTAGTATTGCAAAAGATTGTGCTTGAACAAGGTTACACAGTAATAAGAGAATTAACCAAAAAGAGGGTATTATTTTTGTTAACATTCTAACCATTGTTTACTCCTCAGTTTTTTTATGGATTATGTAAGTGATTTATGAATTAGCATTAATATAATCAAGTATTAGTACAGGATTTCAGAAAAATTGAAAGAAATATAATTAATAAAAGATGACTTTTTCATATTCTACTCCTTATAGTAAAACAGAAAATTATTGGTTATGCCTGTTTCACCGTTGAGTAAATTTAATATATTAATTCTCGCAAGTAAAGCAATATATATCTTTAGGTTATTTGTAGCTTGTAATATAGATAATCTAAACACTAATAATTTCTTATATAAATAAAAAGCCCCGCAAAAACGCAGGGCTTTTCTTAATTTCATAATTCCATTAAAACTATTAAATTATTTCACTCCCATCTCCTTCAACAAATAATCTGCACCTGAATAAATATCCAAAACCCAAAGTACATACCTAATATCAACTGCAATTGATCTGCTATAATCCTCGCTCCATGCAAAATCGTTGATAGTGGCTTCATAAGCGCGGTCAAAATTGATACCGACTAACTCACCTTTGGCATTTAAAACTGCACTACCGGAGTTACCACCGGTTGTATCCATATTATATAAAATTCCTACCGGAACACTACCCAATTTGGGATGACCAAATCTACCAAATTTCTTTTGCTTATGTAGTTTCAATAGTCTTTCCGGTGAATCAAATGGAAATTCAGCGGTTGTTTTTTCAACCACTCCATCAAGTGTAGTAATCGGATATGAATACACGGCATCACGCGGTGAGTATCCCCTAATATTTCCATAGGTTAGTCGTAATGTGCCATTAGCATCCGGTACAAATTCAGCACCCATGAACTCTTTTTTAACATCAATTAATTTAGCATATAATTGGTCTAATGCCCCCTTACGTGTTTTCCCGATTTCCTTTTGCTCTTGATATAGCGGATATAATTCCACTGCAAATTGAATAAATGGATCATCAATTGCCTTAATCTCTTCTGGGGTTTTTCCAAATAATTCTAATAAATATTCCTCATTCGCTAACTGCGATTTACTATAGGCATTCTCAACAAACTCATTAATTTGTTCATCAATTGGTTCTTCTACAAATAACTCATCAATAACAGAAATCCTTTGATGTAATGGTAGGTTTGTTGCTCTTTCTAACATATTCTTAAATAATATCTTGTCGGATGGTGCATAAAAATCCTGAACGGATAGCGACATACGTTTTTTAGTCATATCAAGATTGCGATTCATATAGCCATATTCACGTTCCACATCATCTTTTTGTAATTCAATTGCCCCTTCGTAAAAAGTATAGGCAAACGATAATAAATTGGAACTGCGACGAAAATAACTTAAGACCAATGATCTCTCTGTGGTTTTCTTTGCTTCTTCATATATTTCATTCAATTCTTCTAAGATAGTACCATATTGGTTTTCCCTTTCCCTATCGGAATTGATGAATTCCTGTAGTTTAATTTCTTCCTCAATTTTCTTATCGATTAAGTTCATTCTCCCAATTCCAAGTAATTTTCCGCGATAGTTTTTCATTGTATTGGAACGACCTTTTATCTTCGATAAATGCTTAAGTGCAACATCGCGGTTTTCCGCGCTGATTTCTTCCATAGCATTTATCTGCCATTCATATAAATCTGCAACAAACGGCATACCAATATTGTATTGGTAATCTAAATAATGTGAAGTATGATGACGATAAGTTCTACCCGGATATCCTAAAATGAATACAAAATCTTCTTCATTCACACCCTCCGGCACAACTTTAATGACTTTTTTAGGAGTATAAGGAATATTTTCAGGTGAAAAATCAGCAGGCGAACCATCGGGAGCTACATAAGCGCGCATTATGGAAAAATCGCCTGTATGACGCGGCCACATCCAATTATCGGTTTCACCGCCAAAATTGCCGATCGAGCGCGGCGGAGCATACACAAGTCTTACATCTTTCAGGTAATTATAGATGAACAGAACGTAAGTTTTGCCGATAAACATTTCGGAAACCGATGCCCGCTTGCCGGGATTTTCCGCTTCAACTTGTGTGATTATTTCTTTCCTTTTCTTTTCGATGGCTTTAGTGCGTTCCGCTAATGTCATATTATTATCAATAGCGCTCAATACTTCATCAGAAACATCACGATAGGATTCCGTTATACGCACGGTGTATCCGCGCGCCTGTACTTCTTCGGTTATGTTTTTAGCGTAAAATCCATTTTCAAGATAGTCATTATCAGCCGAACTAGCATTTTTTATTGCCCGGTAAGCACAATGATGATTTGTCAGGATTAATCCTTTTTCTGATACAAAGGAACCGGAACAACCGCTTACATTGCAAATACCATCAATTAGACTGATGCCATCC
>JAUXHY010000154.1 GCA_030621275.1 bacterium
GCAAGTAAAAAATCGTTGGCGGATTTACCTACAACATTTTATTAGTACTATTACATTCCAAAATTACTAATTTCTTTTCAGTTAACTACCTCACCGCCAATGTTTTTTACTTGCTGTTGGGTACAGTTTTATTCAATATTTTCAATATATTTAATGTCAGATTGAATAATATTTCCCGGATTCATTGGTTCAAGTATAAAAATGAATAATCTCAATCGAAATGTAGTTTTTGGTAAATCTTTCAATGTAATCCCATTATTCCAATAAAGATTTTTAAAATCAATAGACTTATTATAGTTTAATAATCTATCAATAGAAATCTTACTTACAATTTCTTTATTTTCATTAGTTGAATAATTTTCAGAATCCAATAAAATATTAGAGATATATTCAACATTATTTACAGTATCGGAAAGAATAATTGAGACATAAGCAGAATAATCAACCTTACTATTTGAATAATTATTAATCCATATTATTCCTTTTAAAGAATCTGTCAAACTTGATGAATTAATAACCAAATTAGTCTTAATATAATTACTAATTGGCTCTGGAAGATTATTTTTTCCCTTTTGACATGAAGTTAAAGTCAAAACAATAACAATCAAAAAATAAAGTATTTGTTTCATATTTTTAATTTTTAGTGTCATTCAATATTCTTTTTTAGTAAAAATGTATTTTATTAAAAAATTGTACCCAACGTTCTGCAGCTAAAAGTAGTGCGGGCTTAATTGCACTTCATTTTCAAGCAGCTATGTTGTTCATTAATATTCAAATTGTTTCAACTCACCACTTCACCCCGCATTACTTTTGAGGTGCTGTTATGGGCAGTTGTTTTTAATTTTAAACTTTATTCAACGGATATTGAAAACAAAGCAGCATCAGTTTCAGTACATGCAGTAAATAAGATCGTATTATTATCTTTCCATCTTATCAAAGACCAAATGTCCGAGAAATCAAAGTCATTTGTATCAAATGGTTGATAAAATTCATCATATAAGAAGTTATAGATCCATATTTGTAGGCTTCCATTATAGTTAGCGAGGAAAGCCAATTTTGAATTATCTGGAGAGATGGCCGGATTACATTCGCTGCCTTTGGTATTAAATACTGGCTCAGGCATTCCTCCAATACTTCTAATCCTGTAAATATCAAGATAACCAGTATTGGTACTAGAATCATAAGTCTTCCGGGTATAATAAATATAATTACCGTCAGGTGACCATGCAGGGTGTTCTTGACTAAAGCTTACAAGTTCTTGATTTAGGCTTTCTTCTGTGTGTAATATTCTGTTGGTGGAAGTTGCAGTATTAAAAACATTTATTCTAAAATCTTTGTAGCCTTTTTCAGATGATGAATAGGCAAGCAAATACCCAGTAGGTGCCCAGGCAGGGTATCTGTTAACAGAATATCCTGAAGTGATTTTTGTTGATGTTTTAGTGTTTACATCATAAACCGCAATATGTTCAGGTCTGAGAGTTTCGTCAGCCATTTCACCTTTATCCGATGAATATGAGACCTTTTCTCCATCAAAACTAAATGAAGGAAACCAACATCCAATATCCACTAATTGAGGCTCATTTCCGGAATCTGAAAGGAATATTGATGCAGCTGAATGACCTGGTTGGTATTGATATCTTTTAGTCGCATAGACTATTTTGTTATTGTAGATATTGATATCAAATGCATATATATCCTGGCCATAAAAATCTTTTAGAATTAGATCATATGATGGTTTATCAGCAGATGGTATAAAAACTGCAACATTACTGTTCCTTGTTTCATACAATGAACTTATATCTCTAAGATAAATGTAATAGAGTTCACCATTCTTTAAACCAGAAATAGTAAAGCTTTTATTAATATATGAAGTATCTATAGTTTTTATTAGCTCCCAATTATCAGGAGTATTCCCTGAAAGATATACTTCATAATAATCTGGATATATTGTATAATTACGCTCTTTATAAAAATATTCAGGATCAAAATAGGAAAGCGAAATTTCAGCTGAAGCATCTTTTCTTGTAGCGACAATTGAAGTATATGAATTTCTGATAATTGAGTATAATTCAATATTAGTAAAATTATTTTGGTCAACAATATCCTCAATTTTTTGACATCCTGACCATAGAATAAAAAAACAAAATAGCAATAGAACAATAGGTTTGTAGAATTTCATTCCATCATATTTTTTAGATAAAAAAATAAGTGCAAAAATCTTGCCATTTATACAAATTTGGCAGCTAAATATTAGATTATTAATGTATTAAAGAGCATATTTAATATAATATTAAGTTATAGGATAGTTGCGCTTGATTTTTATTCTTGAAGTTTGTCTTTAAAAACGAATTAGTAATTAATATAGAATAGGCTATCGTGGTCAGCGCAATTGCCCATAACGATTAGCTATAAATTTCTGGCGGGCATTTTCTTGCACTTTTCTTTCAGGTTACACTGTTGTTTATTACTTGTAATCTGTTTCATATTAGCACTTTCTGCCCGCTTGAATTTATAGCATGTTGGCGGCTGTACTTTGTTTATATTTAATCATTTAGGTAGATTCCATTTCCAGTTCCAATCCAAATTATATTATCCATTGCTTGCTCAATAGCAAATATACTATGTTCTTTAAAAGATGAATTATCAATTGTCCAATTTTCTCCATCAAATACAGCATATCCACCATAACTAATGCACCAAATATTATTTTCTTTGTCAACTGTGATGGATCTAATATTTGAGATACTATCACATTGTAATTGTTTTGTAGTACTACCATCAAACATAAATACTTGTGGCCCATTATTGTAAAATGTACTTGATAAAGAATAATCAATTGCTCCACATAAATGGTTATTACTGTTAATCTGAATATTGCCAAAATAATAAGGTGAAAATCCTAAATCATCACTGGTATAAATTGTCCAATGGCTATTAGAAATCCTTACCAAATATGAATCATTTACAATCTCTGATAAAGCCAACCAGACATTATCATTATTGTCAATTGCTATACTTTTTACAAAATTTACAGGTAAATCCGAATTATCAGGTGTGTAAACAGTCCAATTTAAACCATCATATTTTACAATGCCACCTTGTCGAAATCTACATGACGTAAACCAAATATTATTTTTAGAATCAACCGCTATAGATTCTACGAAATCTTCTGGAATCGGAGTGTTTGTTGAGTTATACTGGATAAAATCATTGCCGTTGTATTTTATCAATCCTTCGCAACTAATCCATATATTATCCTCGCTGTCAACAGCAATATCATGAATAACTGAAGTATCAGAAATTATCGAATTAGAGGAATTGTATACAGTAGTTCCATTTGAATTATACTTTATTAGTCCTTGCTTAAAAGTTCCAATCCATGCATTGCCTTGATGGTCAAAAGCAATTGAAGTCACGAAGTAACCATCTAAGATTTTCTGGTTAAAATCTGTATTTAAGTTTCCCGGGTTAAAGTCTGAGTTGAAGTTTTCAGGATTAATATTTGATTTCTCGCATGAATTAAGAGAAATTAATATGCTAAAAAGGTAAATCAATTTTTTCATAGTCACTATTTATTTTTTCATAGATGCTATATCGTCCATGTGGGTTGAGTCTTTAGTATTGCCGCCAACGTTTCGGCTAAAAAATCGTAGGGCATTTGAAGCTATGTACTTGTCCACTGTGACAAAACCTGATTGGTAAACTGAACTTGCGAAACCCCCTGTCCGCCCTATGTTTTTTAGCCATTGTTGGCATTTCGTTACTATTTCTTTAAGTCTCTTTGTCTCTTGATATATACTTCATCATTTATCTTCTTAAGTGCTTTCATAAAGTCTCTGTCTTTTAAAACAGTCAACTGATATTTTGCTATTTCGGTCAGTTTACGAAATCTATCTATCTTGGATATTCCATCCTTAATCATCTCAGCATTAAGTGTCTCAAGGTTTGACAAAATTGCTAGCTCATTAATACTTGCAATGTCACGTATATTCATAGATTTATTATTCAAATCCGGATTTGCATCTCTCCAATCTTTTGCTGTACATTTAAATAAGGCAACATTAAGTAAATCTGCCTCCTTGGCATAAGCAATCCATTCTGTTCCTTTTTCATAATTTTTGTCAGGAATGATATTGTTTTTTACAGCATCTGTATGAATATGATAATTTGTTTTACTCAATATTCGCTTAACATTCCATTCCAAGTTGTATTGATTTGTTTCAATCTCTTTAAGTCGCTGATATTCCGTTATTAGGTACAATTTAAAAGTCGGACTTAACCATGATGCAAATTCAAATGCGATATCCTTATGTGCATATGTCCCACCATATCTACCAGATT
>JAUXHY010000241.1 GCA_030621275.1 bacterium
GAAACGATCCCTGTCCCTGTGGTAGTGGTGAAAAATTCAAAAGATGCTGCGGTAAAGAGCATTATAGATAAAATAAAAGATTCGTAAATTTAATAAGTAAAATATTAAAAATATAGGAGTTGAAAATTGGAAAATGGAAGAATAGCGGTTCCTTCAAATGGAAACGGAGGACTAAATAGCACACGGTCAGGACATTTTGGACATTGTGATGTATTTACTTTAGTTGATGTTGAAAATGGCAGTATCAAAAATGAATCTGTATTGCCAAATCAAGAGCATAGTGAAGGTGGATGCATGGTACCGGTAAATTTTCTTGCGGGACATAAGGTTGATGCATTAATCGTTGGTGGTATTGGAAGACGTCCGCTCGAAGGATTTGCTCAAGTTGGAATTGATGTATATTTTGATTCGGTTAATCCGCATGTTAAAACTGTAGTCGAAAATTTGATTGCCAACAAATTAGAAAAAATCTCACTTGATCAAGCATGTGGCGGCGGTGTAGATCATCATTAAAACACCTTTAAGTACAATCAATTAAATAATTTAAAAGAAAATACTTATGAATAATAAGAATAGCGACAAACATAATCCTTATGTGCCTGCTACAGAAAGTCCTTTAGAATTCACGTTAAAAGCAGTAATTACCGGAATAATATTCGGAATATTATTTGGTGCGGCTAATGCTTATCTCGGGTTACGTGCCGGATTAACGATCTCCACATCTATTCCTGTTGCGGTAATGACAGTTGCAGCATTCAGAGCATTGCATACTATTGGTAAAGGTGGTACCATCTTAGAAGCTAATATGTCGCAAACCGTTGGCTCTGCCTCAAGTTCACTTGCTAGTGGCGTGATTTTCACGTTACCCGCACTATTCCTTTGGGGATTTGATCCGTCTCTTATCCAGATGACGCTATTAGCGATGTTTGGCGGTATGCTCGGTATTTTGTTTATGATTCCGTTAAGGAATTATCTAATCGAACGCGAACATGGAAAATTGCCCTATCCGGAGGGAACCGCCTGTGCCGAAGTGCTTATTGCAAGCGAAGTAGGGGGAAGCCGTGCAAAAAATGTATTTATCGGTCTTGGAGCGGGAGCATTTTTTAAATTTATATTTAGTTGGTTAAAGATTTTTCCTAGCGATATTCATTTTAAAATACCATTTTTAAGAAAAGGTGAGTTGGCAGTTGATATGTCCGCTGCACTATTTGGTGTTGGATATATCTTAGGACCACGTATAGCCACCATAATGGTTGGTGGAAGTTTGCTGTCGTGGGTAGTTATTATTCCTGTTATTGCTTATTGGGGAGCGGGACAATTAGTTCCATTATATCCTGAAACATCATTATTGATAAATGATATGAGTGCTAGTTTAATTTGGACAAGATACGTTAGGTACATTGGTGCAGGTGCAGTTGCAGCTGGGGGGATAATTACACTGATAAGAAGTATCCCAACTATGATAGAAAGTTTTAGCATTGGTGCTAAACAGTTTAAAGATAGGTTGAATAAAACATCCATTAAAATTCCACGAACCTCACAAGATTTACCGCTTCATTATGTATTGATTGGTGTTGTATTGATTGCCATTGGAATGGCAATTGTACCTTATGTATTTGGACCGACCTCAGGAGTTTTGATGAGATCGATCGGTGCAATCTTAATAGTGATATTTGCTTTCTTCTTTGTTACCGTATCATCAAGAATAGTTGGACTTGTGGGAGTAACTTCAAATCCTACTTCAGGTATGACAATTGCCACATTATTAGGCACAAGTGCCATTTTTCTTGCATTAGGATGGACAGGAGATATCGGTAAAACTGCAGCGATAACTGTTGGTTGTGTAGTCGCTATTGCGGCATCTATAGCGGGTGATACATCACAGGATTTGAAAACAGGATTTTTACTTGGAGCCACACCTAAGAAACAGCAGTTAGGCGAATTGTTAGGCGCATTTACATCGGCCACCTTCGTATGTTTATCAGTGATACTATTGAACAAAGCCTACGGATTTGGGACAGCAGAATTACCGGCACCGCAAGCAACTTTAATGAAGATAGTTATTGAAGGAGTACTCGAGAATGCCTTACCATGGAGTTTGGTTGGAATTGGAGTAGTTATAGCCATTGTTGCTGAATTATTTAGGATCCCAAGCTTACCGTTTGCCGTGGGTGTATATCTACCGGTAGCAACTATGATGACGGTGTTTTTAGGCGGATTGTTAAGATATATCATGGAAAAAACATCGAAATCAGAAGAGGAAAAGGAACAAAGACGCGAAAATGGAATTTTATTAGGTTCAGGATTTGTTGGCGGTGAAGGCTTATTGGGTGTTGCAATAGCCGGAGTTGCGTTCTATTATGGACGTGCACCGCGCGGAATTGGTGATGAATGGGCAGGTTCTTTTGCACCGTTATTAGGATTGGTTGCGTTTGGGTTATTAGCGTACATTTTTATTAATCGAATAAAATCCGCAAAATAGATTTTTATGATGGATGATAATTCCATTAGAGCAATAATTCATTTAGACTTGGATGCATTTTTTTGCTCGGTTGAAGTACTTAAAAATCCAAAACTGAGTGGTAAACCGATTGTTGTGGGCGGGCAACCTGACAGACGTGGGGTGGTTGCTGCAGCTTCGTATCCGGCCCGTAAATTTGGTATTCATTCTGCTATGCCAATGAGCCGTGCCAAGCGATTATGCAAAGAACTCATAATTCTACCGCACAATTTTAAATCATACAAAACATACTCCACAATCGTGATGAAAATATTGGAGCAGGAGACGGAGTTAGTTGAACAAATAAGTGTAGATGAAGCATTCATGGATGTAACATCACGAATCTCTAATTGGGACGAAGCAATTGATATTGCAAAGGCATTACAGAATAAGATATCGGCTAATATTGGATTGTCGTCTTCAATAGGTATTGCAACAAATAAAATGATAGCAAAAATCGCATCTGATTTTGATAAACCAAATGGATTGACTG
>JAUXHY010000233.1 GCA_030621275.1 bacterium
GAAGATTGACCAACCCGGGGACTACTACGCGGTTGAACTCTACAATCCGTCCAGTAAAAAAATAATATTAAGAAATATTTTTTACAATTATTTAGCTATTTAAGAATTAAACCAATATATTTTATAAAGATAAAACAATTTTTAATATGGAAAAGATGATAAAGAAAATTTATGATGGAGATAGTCTTCTCGCAATAATAATATCGAATAAATTTGATGAACCGGGTATTAATTTCTTTACAACTGATGATTTATCTCAACAATTGGCGTACATGAAACATCCCACGGGTAAGAAAATTGCTCCGCATATACACAATCCTGTCCCAAGAGAAGTTGAGTATACACAAGAGATCTTATTCATTAAATCCGGTAAAATCCGAGTCGATTTTTACGATTCGGAACAAAATTATTTGGAAAGTCATATCCTTACAAAACATGACGTAATATTATTAATCAAGGGCGGTCATGGTTTTGAAGTTCTTAAGGACATAGAGATGTTTGAAGTAAAACAAGGACCTTATGTTGGCGAAGATGATAAAACAAGATTTACCGAAATAGTTGAAAAAGAAATAAAAATAAAATAATGAGGAAAAAACCATTAACAATAATAAAGAAAATTTCCAATAGGTTATCATGGAATTATAGATATTTACTGCGCTCTCATGGGAAAACAATCTATCATTGCTGTATTCAAAAGTCTGGCAGTCAGTGGTTCAAAAAAGTATTTAACGACACAATTTTTTGGCAGCAAAATAAATTATTAATTTATGCGCCAACCGATAACTTCATAACAGAAGATCAGGCATTACTAAAGAAGTTAAAAAAACTACCAAAAGATGTAATTGTCAGTCCACTTTATATTCGTTATAATAATTTTAATACAATGGAGAAACCGGAGCGTTATAAAACATTTTATATTGCACGTGATCCACGTGATTTAATAATATCAAATTATTTTTCATTAAAATATTCACATGATCCATATCATCCGTATATATTAGAAATGAGGAAAAAATTAAACACTATGTCTCAAGATGATGGTATTTTTGAAATTATTAATTCATTTACTAACGGAACAAAGAAAACACTTGAAGGATGGTTTAAACAAAATTTACAAAATGTTAAACTAATAAAATTTGAAGATATTTTTGGCACAAATCAGTTTGAGGTATTCTCTACATTATTAAAGCACTGTGGAATTGATCTGTCATCAAATCAAGTAAAAGTACTTTTAGAAAAATATAGTTTTAAAAATATAAGCGGTAGAAAGCAAGGTAAAGAGGATATTAAACATCATTACCGTAAAGGTGCGCCTGGCGATTGGAAAAATTACTTTACAAATAAACATAAAAAATTATTTAAAGATTTATCAGAGGACTTGTTAGTTACTTGTAGATATGAAAAAGATAATAATTGGTAATAAAAATGCATGATTTCACACCTGTAAATGAACCGTTACTAATTGGTAACGAAAAAAAATATTTGGAAGAATGTATAGATACCGGTTGGATTTCTTCCGAAGGTCCTTTTGTTAAAAAATTTGAAAATGAATTTGCTAAAACAGTAAATCGTAACTACGGAATTAGTGTTTGTAATGGTTCAGTCGCTCTTGATGTTGCGATTGCTACTTTAGGAATCGGTCCAGGTGATGAGGTTATTATACCAACATTCACAATAATTTCTTGCGCTGCAGCGATTATACGAGCCGGGGCTGTACCGGTTTTAATCGATTCCGACAAAGATACTTGGAATATGGATGTTGAGCAAATTGAGGCAAAGCTAACAAAGCGAACCAAAGCAATAATGGCAGTTCATATTTATGGTTTACCGGTCGATATGAATCCTGTTATGCAAATAGCAAAAAAATATAATTTATTCATTATCGAAGATTCAGCCGAGGCAATTGGACAAACTTATTACAGTAAACCATGTGGCAGCTTTGGCGATATAAGCATATTCAGTTTTTATCCAAATAAACATGTTACAACTGGCGAAGGTGGAATGGTTGTAACAAATAATAAAATATTAGCAGAAAATAGTAAGTCATTACGGAATTTATGTTTTCAACCTAAACAAAGATTTTTACACGAAGAACTTGGTTGGAACTATAGACTAAGTAATCTCCACGCTGCTGTTGGTTTAGCGCAGGTAGAACAACTGGATAAATCAATTATTCGAAAACATGAAATAGGTAATCGTTATTTAAACAATTTAAAAAACTTATCTAGTGTGCAATTACCACGATTAAAAACTGACTATGCAAAAAATGTATTTTGGGTATTCGGTATTGTTTTAGTTGACAATAAATATCCTGATGCCGCTAGTGTCATAAAGTTATTAAGGACAAAAAACGTTGGGACTCGTCCATTCTTTTGGCCGATGCATGAACAACCTGTATTTCATAAAATGGGACTGTTCCAAAATGAATCACACCCAAATGCAGAAAATATAGCAAGGAACGGTTTTTACATCCCAAGTGGTTTAGCCATAACTAATGAACAAATTGATATCGTTTCAGATATATTATTGGAATTATTTGATTGAAAATCTTTTCTAATTACGCTCAATACTACGATTTACTAAATCAACAAAAAGATTATATACTAGAAGTAGATTATATTATTTCTTTACTAAACAAATTCGCTCCGGATGCAAGTAATTTGCTGGATTTAGGATGTGGGACAGGGTTGCATGCTATAAATCTTGCTGAAAATGGGTATCATATTACGGGAATTGATCAAAGCCAAGATATGATTGATATAGCCTATGAACGACTAAATACTTTACCTCACTCTATTTCAAATTTTCTAAATTTTAATATCGGCGATATTCGTACCTACTCTATTAATAAATCATTTAATGTTGCATTATCATTATTTCATGTTATTAGTTATCAGGTTACTAATAACGACCTTCATCAATCATTTGATACAGTTGCCAAACACCTAAAACCGGGGGGAGTCTTTATTTTTGATTGCTGGTATGGACCAGCGGTAATATCAGATAAGCCTTACAAACGTGATAAAAAGTTTGAAAATGATAAAATAAT
>JAUXHY010000171.1 GCA_030621275.1 bacterium
AATACTGCATTTATCAAGATTACGGAGGCATTTTTTTAATTAGTCACTTGTTTTAGTATAACATTATATTTCTTGTAACTGTGGTTTAAATCTCAATAATATTGGAAACGAAATAAACATAATACGTTTCCAATGGATAATAATAATCAATCAAAAGAACAGATTTTAGAACAAGGTTTTGAGACAATAACTCAAAACGGACTACGGTTTTTCACGGTAGAGTCCTTAGCAGCTAATCTCGGAATGAGCAAAAAAACTATCTATAAATTTTTCCCTTCTAAAGAAATCCTGATTGAAAAAATAGTTGATTATTTCACTGGAATGATAGAACGTAAACTTAAACAAATTGTTGAGTCTGATATGGATCCAGTAGAAAAATATGTTAAAATCATGGATTTTATAATGGATAAAATCAGTCGCACTTCTATGGATAAAGTTATTGAATTAAAAAATCGTTATCCAATTGTCTGGAAAAAAATTGAGACTTTTCGACAAGGTTTAACACAAGGCTTTGCTACAATATTTATAGAAGCTCAGGAAAAAGGATTTGCTAGGAAAAATATTGATATGAATATTGTAGCAACAATTTATATGGATATTGTTAATTCAACATTTCAACCGGAGTTTTTCTTGAGGAATAATTTAGCACCTATTGATACCATCAACTTATTTGTGAATCTCATTACTGAGGGTATGTTTACTGAGAAAGGTATATCGGTGATGAAACAAAAAAATATAGGAAAAAAATGACAGCAAAAATTAAAAATTGGGCAATTACTCAGTCTTTAGATCACCCGAAAAGAGTAATAATTATTAGTATTATATCTATGATTATTATGGCATTCGGATTGCAATGGCTGGTTCTTGAGGATGATATGATGAAAATATTGCCACAAGATATTGAATCAGTGGAAACTTGGAATACAATAAAAGATGAATTTGGCTCTACAGATATGATGTTTATTGCATTCGGAAACCATGGTGAATCGGTATATAACACCGAGACATTTAAAACACTTTGGGATATTAGTGAAGCATTAGAAGCAATTCCCGAAGTAGATGAAGTAATGACGATCTCTACAACCAATCGAATGGAAGCCGATGATGGATTCTTAGAGGTTGGCAAAATGCAGCCATCCCGTGATTTAACGGATGAAGAACTTGCTGATATTAAACAATACCTTGAAGATAATTCGGATATTGCTGACCGCTTGGTGAGTAAAAATGGTAATTTTCTAAATATAATTGTGAAACCACTTACGGATGTTGATTTGGATGATTTCAGCAATAATATTGTCAAATCTGCTGATGACATTTTGACAAATTATGAAAAGCATTATGGTGGTCAAATCTACTTAATGGGAACTATGCCTGGGGTTATTAGAAATGATGTAAACTTTTTGATGCGCATCGGTCTCATAATAATGATATTGATATTATTTTTGAGTTTACGCAGTGCTCCGGCTGTAATAATGAATTTGATAGTTATATTATCTTCATTAGCTGCCATGCTTGGATTTATGGGATGGATATATAAATTAACAGGATCAGATAAATTTCTATTTTCACTATTAAATACATCCATGCCAATAGTATTATTGACAATTGCTAATGCTGATGGGGTACATTTTCTAACAAAATTCTTCAAAAAAATGCGTATTACAAAAAATGTTAGAGAATCATTAACCATAACAATGGAATCCTTATTATTGCCAATATTTTTAACTAGTCTAACTACTATAGCCGCCTTTATGGCGATGACTTTTGCACCGTTACAACAAATGATAGGATACGGTGTAGCTGTTTCGGTTGGCATCGCTTGGGCGTGGTTAATGTCATCGTTACTGCTACCGGCTCTAATTTCATTAAAAAAATGGAACCTTGATTCACGGGCAATTAAAAACGCAGGTCAGATAGAGAGAATTATTGATAAGTTTGGTAGAAATGTAATGACTTATCCCAAGATTGTATTAGCATCGGCCTTAGTAATAGTAGGACTAGCAGCATTTGGTATTGAAAAATTGAATATTGAAGTAAATGTCATGACATTTTTCAAGGAGGGGAGTGAAATTCGTAATAGCATGGAATTTCTTGATGAAGAAATGATAGGTACAATGGATATGGAATTTAGAATTGAAGGGGATATTAAGTCTCCTGAGACATTAAAGGAAATGGAATTAATTCAATCTTTTATTCAAAAGAATCCTGACGTTACAACATCGATCTCCATTGCTAATATCATTAAATTAATGCATAAAACGGTTATGGATGATGACCCTGTCTATGATGTAATTCCGGATACTCGTGATAAAGTAAATAATTTATTCACTTTATACTCAATGTCCGGTGATCCCGATGATTTTGAATCTTTAGTCGATTATGATTATGAAACCGGATTGATAACTTCATTCATGAGTAGTGTTTCGACACAGGAGATTGCAAAATTCGTCGATGAGATTGACAACTTCATTGAGAATGAAATCAACGAAGATCTAAATATTACTACAACTGGTATGTTGGTTGTATTCAGAGATATTACTGATATGATAGTAAGATCTTCATTTATAAGTATTTTTGCTTCAATAATTCTGATTGCATTTATTGCTAGTATCTTTTTTAAAAGAATAAGATGGGGCATTATTGCAGTTACACCTTTGCTATCAGCTGTTATCCTTAATTTTGGATTAATGGGTTGGGTAGGTATTGATTTTAGTCATGTTACAGCAATCCTGTCATCGGTTATAATTGGTGTAGGGGTAGATTTTGCAATCCATTACATTTCACAATTCAAACGAATCTCTGCGAGTTCTAGTGATCATAATAGAATTACCAATCAAACTATAGATGATGTCGGATATCCGATATTGTTAAATGCCGGCTCAAATATGGCATTTGGTGCTTTACTCTTTTCATCATTTATACCAATTCAACAAATTGGTGGATTGATGGTACTTGCTATGATAGCAACATCAATAGGAACTCTTACTTTAATGGCATCTTTAATAGAATTATTGAAGCAAAAACTTATAAATAACAATTATTTGGAGAAATAGATAATGAAAAAATATATTAGTGTAATCGTTCTAATAGTATGTTTTGCATTTTCACAAACCGGTTATGAAATCGCAAAAAAGATCAATGACAAACAGAAACCGAATGATATGAAAGCCGATCTCACAATGGTATTAACTAATAAAAAGGGGAAAACAAGAACATCAACTATACGATCAATATCAAAAGATGATTCAAAAAAGCAAATAATTTGGTTCCTTGCTCCAGCGGATGACAAAGGGGTAGCATTTTTAAAAATTGAACATGATGGCAAAGATGATGAAATGCGCCTATGGTTACCGGCTTTTAATAAAGTACGTAGAATTTCTTCCAAGCAGAAGGCAGATTCATTCATGGGTTCAGATATGAGTTATGAAGATATGACTTCACGGGAACTAGATGAGTATACTTATAATTTGAAAGGAAGCGGAAAAATTGATGATATGGATTTTTATATACTTGAATCTATACCTGATGCAGAATTGGATTCAGAATATTCAAAGCATATTGCATGGGTTTCCAAATCAGATTATTTAATAATGAAAGAAGAATCTTATGATAGATCGGATAGAATCTTAAAAATAAAATTAATAAAATATATGAAACTAAAAGGATATGATGTTCCTCAAGATATGTATGTAGAAAACGTACAAAAACACCATAATACTCGCCTGACTTTCGATAATCTTGAAGTCGATACGGGTATAAATGATAATCTTTTTCAGGAGAAAAATCTTAAACGGTTACCAAGATAGAATATCAATGAAATATTTCATTACATTTTTATTACCAATTATCACTTTCGCACAAGTTCAGTATTCTGGCTCAGTCTCACCGACATATCTTATACGAATCTCTGATGGTTCAGAAATATCTTTAC
>JAUXHY010000242.1 GCA_030621275.1 bacterium
CTCCAGGATTTTAGGGATATGATCAAAATGAAGAATGTTGGTGGATATATAATGTTTTTATTCTTATTGTCATTAGCATTAGTTGCAATTTTTGACACACAAGTATTGTCAATTTTTCGCAGGCAAAAAGAAATCGGTACGCATGTAGCGCTAGGAATGACTCAAGGACAAGTAGTCAAATTATTCACAATTGAAGGAGCAATGCATGCTGTACTTGCCGCAATTCTTGGAGCAATCTATGGTATTCCGCTATTAGCATGGCAGGCCAAAGTAGGTTATGCTATGCCTATGGATAGTACTGAAGAATTTGGAATGGCTATAGCAGAAACTATATATCCGGTATATAGTATTGGCTTAATTATCGCTACAGTATCAATAGTCTTTATAGTAACTACAATTGTTAGCTACCTTCCTACGAGAAGGATATCAAAGTTAAAGCCTACGGATGCAATTAGGGGGAAAATCCAATGATCAAATTCCTATATAAAGGGCTGCTACGCGATAAAAACCGCAGTCTTTATCCTATTATTGTTGTTGCATTAGGAGTGTGGCTAGTTGTTTTCTTTCAAGCATATATTAATGGATTTATGGGTGAGTGGATTGATAGTTCTGCACGATTTGAAACGGGTCATGTAAAAATAATGACGCGGGCATTTGAGGAAAATTCTAATCAAAATCCCAATGATTTAGCTATAATTGGTATAGATGAAATTAAACATCAATTAACACAAGACTACCCTGATATGGTATGGGTAGAGCGCATTCATTACGGTGGTCTGTTTGATGTGCCTGATGAACAAGGAGAAACACGCTCACAAAGTCCAATATTCGGTTATGGGGTCGATTTACTATCACCCGGAACAACAGAAATTACAAGAATGAATATTGAAAATGCCTTGACAAGAGGTAAAATGCCTGAGAAACCCGGTGAAATTCTAATTAGTGACAACCTTGCAACAAAATTAGGAATTGAAATGGGTGGAAACGCAACGCTACTTAGTTCAACAATGTTCGGTAGTATGGCAATGCATAATTTCATTGTTTCAGGCACTTTAACATTTGGTATGCAAGCTTTAGATCGCGGTGCAATGATTGCCGATATTAATGATATACAATTAGCATTAGATATGGAAGATGCCGCCGGTCAAATTTTAGGTTATTTACCAAACAACATATATGATATTGAACAAGCAGAGATCATCAAGCAAAAGTTCAATAATACTTATACTGATACTGAAAATGAATTTTCACCAATAATGGTGCAATTGAAAGACATTGGTATGTTGGGTGATTATTTATATTTAACATCGAGTTTCTCTGTAATACTTTCTACTATATTTATTGTATTAATGTCGATTGTTCTATGGAATGTAGGATTATTAGGCGGAATCCGCCGCTATGGTGAAGTAGGATTGCGTTTAGCAATTGGTGAACCTAAAGGTCATATATATCGTTCAATGATTTATGAATCAATTCTTATTGGAATAATAGGATCTGCAATCGGCACGGCGCTTGGTTTAGTATTTGCTTATTGGCTGCAGGTCAAAGGAATCAACATAGGTGATATGATGAAAAATTCAACAATGTTATTCCCAGGTGTTATTCACGCCAAAATCACGTCTGATACATATTACTTAGGATTTATCCCTGGAGTATTTTCAATGGTACTTGGGACTATGCTCTCAGGAATTGGAATTTACCGTAGACAAACGGCACAATTATTTAAGGAGTTAGAAGTATGAGGAAATTATTAGTATTCTTACTATTGGTTACACAAATATTCGGGCAATACCCCGATGCCGTTGAGGTTCTTCAAAAAATCGATGAAAATATGTCAGCTAATAATCAGGTTATTGTATCCACTATGGTTATTCATGGGCGGCGTAGTAGTCGCTCAATTACATCAAAATCATGGATTGAAGGAGAAGATAAATCATTTACCGAATATCTTGCTCCTGCCCGTGAAAAAGGCACAAAAATGCTTAAAATAGATGATCAACTTTGGATGTACAGTCCACAGTCTGATCGGACTATCCGCATATCAGGGCATATGCTTAGACAATCAATGATGGGCTCTGATCTGTCTTACGAAGATATGATGGAAGATCGAAAAATGATTGAAATTTATACAGGAGAAATAATTGGCGCGGAACTATATGATGAAAATGATTGTTGGATATTAGAATTAACAGCTAAAGTAGATGATCTAGCTTATCACTCTCAAAAACTATGGGTTGATAAAGAATATATGGTTCCTAGAAAACAACAACTCTTCGCCAAAAGCGGCAAGATGCTGAAAGTAATTGAATTATCTGATTTGTTCCAAATTGATGATCGGTGGTACCCAAAACGTATGTTGTTCCAAGATGTATTATTAAAAGGAAAAGGAACAGAATTCATTATTGAGTCTATCAATTTCGACGAAAAGATTCCCGACCACATATTCTCAAAAGCCTCACTTAGGAAATAAAATAAATGACAAAAGAGACGGATTATGCTTTGCCGAGACAATCGCTTGGTGAAGAAATTGCAAACAGTATTACTCACGGTATTGGTGCCGCTTTAGCGACGGCAGCGCTTACAATATTAGTGATTTTTGCCGCCCTCAAAGGCGATGCATGGCGGGTTGTGAGTTTCGCAATATATGGAACTTCATTAATTCTTATGTACACATCATCAACGCTATATCACGCCTTTACGCATAAAAAAGCGAAACGCTATTTCAGAATAATGGATCATTCCTCCATTTTCCTGTTAATTGCAGGTACCTACACACCAATAACACTTTTACCGCTACGCGATACTGGTTGGGGTTGGACAATATTCGGATTGATTTGGGGAATGACAATTCTTGGAATATTGTTTAAAACACTATTTTACGGTAAACTCGAAAAATTATCAGTAGTATTTTATGTATTGATGGGATGGCTAGCAATTATAGCTATCAAACCAATGCTCGCTAATTTACCAACCGGATTACTTATTTGGA
>JAUXHY010000053.1 GCA_030621275.1 bacterium
GCTTATTTATGTTCGAATTAATTGCTCCTCCGTATCTATCACTACTTGTATTTGCTTTGCCATGTTGAAATACGCAGTATTCAAAAACCGTACTATCATTTGAACTGGAAATATCTAACAATTTTATTCCATGCCATCCTTTACTTTCATCTTCACCTGTAAATACAATTGTATCCTGTTCTGTACCAATAGCCAACAATCTTCCTTTTACGATAAATTTGTAATGACCTGTAAAAATCACTTTTACTCCCGGTTCAATCGTCAGTGTTTCACCGTCTGGAATTGTGATCTTTTCATTTATTTGGTATGGAGAATCGGCGATTGTCCATGTTCCACTAACTTCTTTAGTATTAATGGGATTGGGGTCATTTGTTTCTTCTGGTTCAGTAGAATTTTTACAACCAATCAAAAGCGTGAGAAGAATAGTGATAATCATTATTAAGATTGCATTTCTTTTCATTTTTTTATCTTCCTTTTTGTATTCTGAAGAATTAAGCTGCAAAATGTTGAAACAAATTCTTACATACTTTACACAGTTAAATTAAGATATGCCTATTTGAAATAATTGTATAAATCAGACTTTTCATTGTACAAATTGGACATTTCATTGTAAAAATCAGACATCATAGATAAATATCGAAATGGTAATTGATTAATTTGAACAGAGAGTATTAAAACAAGTAAACTAGAAAGTGGCAGAAAATAAAAAGTTTTCTCAGATTATTTTATTGAATCTGTAAAATATTTTAAAGCGATATGTTTTTCACTCTTAATAAACTCATTAGGAGTAAATCCTGTTAGATCTTTGAATCGATGTGCGAAATGTGCAAGGTCATAAAATTCAGCCTGGTAGGCAATTTCTTGTACTGAAGCATAATTCTTTGAATGCATTAGATTGATAACATAATGTAATTGTAGTATTTTGGAATAATACTTTGGTGAAACTCCAACAATCTCTCGGAATTTTCGGTTAAATTGTCTTTCGCTTATTCCTAATTCTTTAATCAAATCACCTATATGGATACTACCATGATGTTCTTCAATAACCTCTAACCCTTTTTCAATATAATCAATGAATGGCAAAGCATTATGTAATTTCTCAAAAAGAAATTCTTCCAGTAATTTAATTTGTTGTTCAATATTATCCGTTTTAGATAATGTCTGTTCAAGGTGTTTGTTTATTTTATTAGGAATGAGGTTACTTAGATCAGATAATTTATCAATTAATTTAGAGGGAGAAATATGAAAGAGATAATAAAAACCTGAAGCAGTGAATTCAACTAATATTTGACATAATTTACCATTATATTCAACGTAAATGTCTTCATGGATTTTAGGCCCGGCTATTTGTAATCTTTGGTTTGATTGGATTTTATTATTTCTAAGAACAGAAACTGGGATATCTTTGTGATTATATGATAGATAGGAAAAAGCACTCGGTGTTAATTTATGTCGGTATTCAATTGCTCCATTACTTTTAAAAACCGAAATCTTTCTTACATATTTTGAAAGTTTTTGACTTGGTTTATTATATGTAATGTCTATCATGAATATCAACCTGCCAAATAATATTAATTTGGTTTAATTTATTAAAAGTAATAATAAATTTACTAAATAGTAAGTAAAATAATTTAAATTTATTATAAATTTCACTAATCTATCAATAAATGACCCAAATATTAGGAATTTTAATCACGAAGACAGAAATTGTACAGTGGAAAAGAGGCAAACAATTCCCCATAAAGGAGGTTACATCCCCTCGACTTTGTTATCTCCCTTTGAAGGTGGTTGTAAGGAAAATTACAATCCTAACAACTTAATTGATAACCCAGCTAAAGCAATAATAAGTCCCGCGATAGCATGGGTGTATTTTTCTATAAATCCAAGTTTTATATTTATTATGCCCTTTGATATGATAAAAACTACTAATGTCATTGTTCCTATTGTAGTAACTCCAAAAGCAAGAGTAACCCATGTTAAATCCATCCAACTGTCTTGAGCTGCAGGGTACATTAAAATTGGAATTAAGGGTTCACATGGACCTAAAACGAATATTATAAATAAAGCCCACGGTGTAATAGATTTTGGATTACCGTGTAAATGTGTATGACTTCCTAAATGATGATGTGCATGTTGGTGTTGATCATGTGCATCGTGAGTGTGTTCGTGGGTATGTTCAGCAGCACGCAAGCCGATGCGGAGCCCCCAAGCTGCGTACGCTATACCAAATCCAATAAGGAGCCAACTGGCAATATCTCCTCGAATGGTTTCAACATTTTCAATTAACCCAATTGAAAGGCCTAGCATGACACCTACAACACCCAATAATACTGATCCAAAAACATGTCCAATCCCACATAGAATAGTCACCCACATTGTTTTTATAATAGTCCATTGTCGGGCTCGAGCAATCATAATAAAAGGTAAGTAATGATCCGGTCCAATAATGGTATGAATGAATCCGATTGATATTGCAGTCCAAACTAATATTTGTAATTCCATTGTTTCTTCCTACTTAGCAAATTCTTGGTAATTGTTCACCAATTGGCATATCAACAATCCGGTTTGCACCTAAACCGGTACTTTGTACTACGATTCCCTGATTTTCTGTAACGGTTTCACCGATTATTTTAGCATCTTTTCCCAATTTATTTGATTGCATCGCAGATAACATTTCACGAGCGATACCTTCAGGAACAACAGCGATTAATTTTCCTTCATTCGCAACGTACAGCGGATCAATTCCTAGAACTTCACAAGCACCTTTTACTTCCGGTTTAACTGGAACTGAATCCGTATAAAGTTGAATTCCAACATTTGATTGACGTGCAAATTCGTTAAGAGTCGTAGCCACACCGCCACGTGTCGGATCACGCATTGCACGAATATCTTTTGATACATTTAACATGTCATCTACCAATCCGTTTAGTGCGGCAGTATCACTATTTACTTGTGATTTAAAAGAAAGATCTTCACGCGTTGTCATAACTGCCATACCATGATCAGCCACGGTGCCGGAAATAATAATTTTATCTCCTGGTTGAATATTTGCTGCAGAAATATTGACTCCATCAGGAACAGCACCAATACCTGATGTATTAATGAACAGCTTGTCACAGCTTCCTTTATTTACTACCTTTGTATCTCCGGTAACAATTTGTACACCAGCTTGTTTTGCTGCAAACTCCATTGATAATGCAATTTTATGTAATATTTCCAAAGATAATCCTTCCTCTAGGATAAAACCAACACTTAGATAAAGTGGTTTTGCGCCGCTCATAGCTACATCATTAATAGTACCATTAATAGCAAGTTCACCGATATTTCCACCAGGAAAAAATATTGGATCGACAACAAATGAATCAGTTGTAAAAGCTAATCGTTTACCGGGATTCTCAAGTATGGCTTGATCTTCAAGTTTATCTAACGTTTTGTTTCCAAATCGTGGAAGAAATATTTTTTCAATTAAATCTGATGATAATTTTCCACCAGCACCGTGCGCTAATTGAACCGTTTCAAAATCCATTTTAGGTAATGGACAAGACATTGAGTTAATATCTACATTATTCATAATTATTTACTAGTGATTTGTTGTAATTTGCGGAAGTTTAACACTGCCGAAAAGTTATTTGTTTAGTTTTTTGCAGTTTCATTGTTCAGAATTAGTTGCTTTGTAAATTCCATTATAGTATCAATTCCTTTTGCACGATCTTCTGATGTTTGTTTTACTTCGTAATCAGGGATAACACCGTGACCATCTTCTTTACCACTTGGTCTAAATGCTTTTGCTGCCGCTACTGAAATTGGTAGTTGCGTATTTGGTAATCTAATGAAATAATTTGCCCCATACGGATTTGCAGGTTGACCTGTTTCTTCCCCGATTAAAGTGCCAAATCTATGGTCTTTAATGATAGCGGCAAACATAACTGACATTGAATATGAACCACCATTAATTAAGACATAAGTATTACCTTTAAATCTTATTGGATTTCGTTTTTGTTTCTTGGGTTTTGTATAAATAGTGTAAATAACAACACCTTGTTCTGTTTTTAATTCTTCGATTGAAGCGATATTTGTATAATGATTAAGCCATCCTGCAATTCTAATAGCCGGTTTTTTTGGCAGCCATCTTACGAACCAAGGGATATCCGATAATAATTCCTTATTCATTCTTACTTCCGCTTTAGATATGAGAACCCAAGGATGAAGCGCTATATAATCAACCAATAATTCACCTACACTGTTTTCTCCACCACCATTATCTCTGATATCTATAATTAGATTTTTTATCTCCTTATCTTTAATTTCACGAAACGT
The DNA here is from genome assembly GCA_030621275.1 of bacterium. Taxonomy (GTDB): domain Bacteria; phylum Fidelibacterota; class Marinisomatia; order Marinisomatales; family JAHJCW01; genus JAHJCW01. The sequence goes on from JAUXHY010000053.1 coordinate 4,318, forward strand.
TGTTTTAAAGAATTTTTTAAATCCTTTTTTATCAGAGAATGAATTCAGGTCAATAACACCGGTATTTTCTTCTGGTAATAGATGAAAAGTCCAAGGTTTATATTTAGTTTCAGACTTATTTTGTTTGGTAGAAATAGAATCATATTCTTCTATAGTTACGCCCGGAAATGATTGTGTATAATGTTGCTCATCTAATGATGAAATATATTCTATTACAAACGGTCCTTCAAATCCATAATGAGCCCAAATTAATGGTTTGAATGACCTTTCAATTTGTTTGTTAATGAATGATTCCATTTCTCCACTTTTATATTGGTGAAGTTCATTAAGGATTAATTCCAAAGGAATTTTATTAATTGATAAAATTTTTGTGTTTATTGATAAAGTAGAATCAGATGAATAATTTGATTTGACAGAAACTCCGCTATCTTCGATACTAATATTGAGCGGGATGATTTTCCCGCCGTTATCTAAATATTTTTTTCGAAAGCCATATGGAAAAGATATGTTGGTATGCCCATCCCCTAACTTTGTAACAATTGGAGTGACTAATTTCCAAAAATCCATTGATGTCATTGAGCGATTAAATTTGATTAACGCATCGTTTCGCAGGGAGTCAATTATACTTTTATCTGTATAAAGATAAAGATTAGGATGAATTTCTTCCATTGTTTGAAATAAGAATTCAAAATCATCTTGCAATTCTATCGGCGAGTACAGTTTGTCAATGTTTACAGATTCCGGATCTATCTTTTGATTTGTGTTTGATGCACAACTACAAAGAATTAGTAGGAGTACAGAATATATGATGTAAATCTTTGCGGAAGTTCCAAACTTCCGCAAAGTTGAATTATCAATCATTTTTTATCCTTTGATATTTATAATACGCAGCGCAAGCTCCTTCGCTTGATACCATAGTTGCTCCTAACGGATTCATTGGTGTACACTCTTTTCCAAAGGCGGGACACTCGTGTGGCTTCTTCAATCCTTGCAAAATAATCCCGGCGATACATTTATCTGATTCTTGTGTTATGATATTACCGACATTGAACTTTTTCTCTGCATCATAATTTGAATATTCATTTCGTATCATTAATCCGCTTTGCGGTATTTCACCGATGCCACGCCATTTTCGATTTCCTACTTCATATACTTTGTTCACCAAATCTTGAGCAGGACGATTCCCATCACGCTGTACAGCGCGGAGATATTGGTTTGTGACTTCGTAGCAACCTTCTTCTAATAGTTGAACTGCTAATAAAATTCCTTCGAGAACATCAATAGGTTCAAATCCGGTTGGTACAATTGGTACTTTATATTTTTTAGCGATAGGTTCATATTCTCGCCAGCCCATAATTGCACAAACATGCCCGGCTGCTAAATACGCCTGCACTCGATTTTTCGGCGATGATAGGAGAGTCGTCATTGCCGGTGGAACTAGAACATGGCTAACTAACTCCGAAAAATTTGTGATACCTTCGCGCTGTGCTTGGTGAATCGCCATAGCGTTGCCGGGAGCTGTTGTTTCAAAGCCGACTGCAAAGAAGACTACTTCTTTGTCGGGATTATTGCGGGCAATTTTTAATGATTCCAAAGGTGAATATACAATGCGTACATCACCGCCCTCCGATTTTACTTGGAAAAGATCTTTGTTACTGCCCGGAACGCGTAACATATCTCCAAAGCTAGTAAAAATTACATTGGGTAATGATGCTATTGCCAAAGCTTTATCAATAATTTCTAGAGGTGTGACGCAAACCGGGCATCCGGGACCATGAACTAATTCTATTTCTTTTGGAAGAATTTGATCGATTCCATTTTTTATGATGGAATGCGTTTGCCCACCGCAAACCTCCATAATCACCCATGGTTTGGTGACTGTTTTTTTAATTTCAGCTAATATTTGTTTTGCGATTGCAGGATCGCGGAATTCATCCAAATATTTCATTTATTTAATTATATCCTTAGAATCTTCAAGCAGATTCCCATATAGATCAACTCCATCTTTTGCTGCAAATTCCACCAGTTCTTCCCATGCTTCATAAGATTTCATGGCTTCTTCCTCATCAATTATTGAAATCCCAAATCCAGCATGAATAATTGTGTATTCCCCCACTTTTATTTTTGGAACATATTCCAAACACACCTTATTTATAATTCCACTATAATTGATATTTCCCATTTTTAAACCGTTTTCATCAAATATTTCTTCTACTTTTCCTGGTATACCAAGACACATAATTTCTCCTAGTTAAAATTGTTTCTCCCAATCATTGCTTGTCCGAGCGAGATTCCGCCATCATTTGTCGGAACTTGACTGTGAGTATAGACCATAAAATTTGCTTTTTCAAGTGCTAAAATTGTATGTTCAAATAAAACCATATTTTGAAAAACACCACCACTCAAGACGATTTGATTTATTCCGGTTTCATTTCGTGCATCTTTGGCAATTTCTAAATAGATTTGAATTAATGTTGTATGAAAACGACTACTGATTTTGGAAAATGTTTCATTATTTTGAATTGATCTTACAACTGATCTGATGATAGGTTGTAATAAGATTTCTCTTTTTTTCATTTTATATTCAATTTCAAATGAGAATGGTCTGACATCTGTTGTTTCAAATGCTTGCATTAATTCAATTGCTGCTTGTGCTTCATAACGAATTGTTTGCCTTCCGCCACTCATAGCAGCAACTGCATCAAATAATCTACCGCAACTTGATGTTAATGGACTGTTGATATTTTTATTGACCATTTCTACAATTGGTTCAATATTGTGATGATCAATAAATGGCAAATTTGGAATTGTGTTATCAAATGTTTTATGCAAGTAACTCACTGCTATTCGCCATGGCGATTTAATTGCCGCATCTCCACCTGGAAGGGGCATTGGCTCGAAATGGGCGAATCTATCAAAATTATTGTAATCACCTATCAATATTTCACCACCCCAAATTGTTCCATCGACACCATAACCAGTGCCGTCCATAATTATTCCAATTACAGGATTAGTAAGTTGATTTTCAGCCATGCAAGCTGCTAGATGTGCATGATGGTGTTGCACTGCAATAGTTTTGATATCAGATTGCTCACTTGCCAATTGTGTTGAAAAATACTGTGGATGCATATC
>JAUXHY010000188.1 GCA_030621275.1 bacterium
TAAAAATATTTTTAAATAAACTATTATATTCCTCCCCTCCGTTTGGGAGAGCCTATACTAAAATTAATTCAGGCGTTAAAGAGAAGTACCTCCTGCACTTTCATTGAAATATAAATATAAATTGCGGAATCAACTCCCCTCTGAAAAAGGGGTAGCACTATGGTAGCAATTTGCGGCTAACTTAGGGGTATAACTTACCTGTTTATTAGAGAGTACCCGTTCATTACGAATGAACTGTTCTACCAACTGAGCTACGGTGGCATAAACTTATTAAATTAGCGATGGAAAATACGATTATTTATTTTTTATTTAAAAATGGTAAGTGAAATTAATTATCGGAATTGGCAGTCCTTCACTCAGAGCATCAATAATAAATATACCACCAATATCAACTGCAATCCGCTTACCAAAGAAACGCCCCGCTACCATAAACGGAAATTGACTGAATTCTAAATCAGGTGGAAACCAATTTTCAGTAACAATTGCAATTGTATTTGATACTCTAAAATTCCCTGCTAATACAATAATAGGTCTATCCATCAATTCCCAATCTCCTTCATGGTGTCCGTATCCCCACCCAATTAGTAATGAACCATGGTTAAAACGATCACCATAAGTACCAGTTGCAAAGATAAATCCGCCACCACCACTTGTGTTGAAATCATCATTGTTATTGTCGGAAAAATCAGGTATTCTAACATACATAGCGCCACCGGCTAAACCGATTTTATCTTTTTGAAAGACAGTGGCTTTAATGCTCCCAATTAGAGGAATATTAGAAATATCAAGAGAAGGAACCCAAACAAATCCGGCTTGTAAAGAAATAATATCATTTAACCCATAGTTTATAGATGGAAAAAACACACAGAAATCACGGCAATATTTATTCCCTGTTTCAATTGGAAAAGCAGACGGCGCGAATAAATACATACTTTTATTCGGGTCAGTCCGGTAAAGTTTGCCCTTTTTTACTAGTCCTTCGAATTCCGTCATTTTAAAAATCGCACTCTTTGGTACAGTAACAGTTAATCCGGCGGGTGTTTCAATTTTATATTCGATATCAGATTCTTCTGTTATTTTTCCAATTATTTCAGATCCATCGGTTGTAATAATAGTAACGGTTTGTACTTCTTGAGAATAGATAAAGGATACTAAGAAAATCAGTGAAATGATATACTTCATAATTGACTCCAAAGTTATTTAAATTAATGAAAGTTACAGTTGAAAAAGATAAATTCTGATGAAATAATAATTCAAATATGAAAGCGTTTATTGTAACAATTATAATAATATTTAGTATCTGTTTTGCCCAAAGTACCGAATCAGATAGTTTAACTGCCAAACATCACACAATTGGTTTTGATAAAATTCAACATGCTGCTGTTAGTTGTTTGTTAACGTTAAGTAGTCAATATGTTATGGTAAATAAATCGGGATTTGATGAGGAAAAGGCACTTTCTTATTCAGTTAGTTCAAGTGCCTTAATTGGCCTAGCCAAAGAATTGAATGATGTTCAAGCTAAAAAACAACAGTTCAATTGGGGTGATATGATTGCTAACGGAATTGGAATAGCAATAGCCGTTTTGATCATTACTAATTAATTAAAACTTTTTAATTCAATATTAATTTCAGGTGGTACTATAAACTTGATTCTTTCGATATCGCTATTTTCGGCATCTTTAATATCTTTTATAAAATATGTTGTTTTTTCAATTAATGCACCCTTTTTATAAGAAGAAACACTATAGTTTTTAATATATTCCTTTTGATTAAATAATGCATACTCTATAAAATCAAGCTGTAAATAATTTGCAACTCCCAGGTTGGTTGCAATAATTATTTGAGAGGTATTGGCGGCAACAATTTTTTGTGTTATTAGTGATGGAGTTTTTTTATTAGCGGTTGATATATATTGAATGATGATAGTATCTCTCACTACTTTTTCTATAACCTTTTTAAATCCAAGTTGAACGTAATAATTTGAATCTAACGGTTCGATTTGTGGGATATTTTGCAGGCTTAAATCAGATTGATTATGTTCAATATTAAAAGCACGTTTTTCATCAGGATAATAAATAAACGTATTATTAGTAGAGAGGTGCATTTTTTGATTCAGTGGTTCCTGTATACTAATAAATATCTCATTATTGGGCATTAGTAGCATTTCGCCTGCTATTATACTTTCGCTATTTCCCGAAAAAATAATTTGCGAAAATGATAAAACGATTGGAATAAGTATCTCAGTGATACTCATTTTAATATGATTCTATTATTTTGTAAGTACTAAAAAGTCTTAGTAGTAATATCCGTCATTTACAGAAGATGCAGTTGCAATCAATACTACATATAATACTACTGATACACCTGTACCAATCAAACAACCTTTCATTGCTTTAGCAGTCTGGATGTCTTTACCTGCTTCTTTATAGCAATCGGTGTAAATGGCAACGTAATTAGCATCCTTACCAAGTAATTTTGTGGCAGATGGACTTGGTTCAATAACATAAGCAGCTCCCAAACCAAGTAATCCAAACAAACAGCCGGCGCCAAACCATAAATTTCCGTCAATTTGGTTTTCGGCATCTATGGAAGCCTGTCTGCACGCATCGGTTTGTTGCTGGGCTAGAATTGGAACCATTAGCATTAGGTACGCAAGGGTGATACAAATTACTTTTTTCATAAATAACTCCCGTTTAAGATGTAAATAATTTAGACATTGTATTTTTTTATTCAAACACTATTGATTTAATAAATATTATTATGGCTGATAATATTTTGCTGTGCGGTACGCCCCGTAAATTTCTCCACCATATACAATAAAAGTAATCCCGCCGGAAATAGCTGTTAACACTTTCCAATCATTTTGATAGGCATAGTTTGTAGCAACAGCATAAAGTAAAAATTGGGATAGTCCCATAAATCCATCAAACCATCGTCCTCCGTACATTCTTCCAGTACCGGGAATTAGCGCTGAAAGCGATGCCGCCAACAAAGGCGATTTTTTAAGCTCTGTAGGTTGCGATAAATAAACGGGATCAATCAGTCGTAGATCAATCGGATTAAATTCTCCACCGTGTTTTAAATGATGTCCCAGTGCCGCAGGATTACAACGTACAATGCGGTCGGAAGCCATAAAACTGCCACGCAATAGTCCGTAATCTTTAATTGCTTGAGCGCCATAATTACTGCAACTCGGATAAAATTGGCAATTGAGTCCATCGGCGTTGTAAGAAATTCGCTGAAAGGCAGCAACAGGCAAAATACCCACTTTTTTTATTAGCGAAACATTTTTAGATGTTAATAGTGTATCAGCCGGATATTTTGACTGACCTAATAATATCGCAAACACGAATGTAAAAAAAATTATTATGAATTTTAAATGATTTTTCATCAATTATATATTGTTTTAAATTGATTGTAGAATTTTATAAAACATTACCAATTTTCACAGTAAAAAGATTGTAAAAAGGAGAAATTATTTATGAGCGGATGGATAGAAACTTTCACTAATTTATTACAAAATCCTTTCTTTTTGATTTTAGCTGTTATAGTTGCAGTGCTAATTGTATTTGGTGTGATTAAGAAACTTTTCAAGCTTGCGATGATTGTTCTTGCGGCATTTGTGATCTATATTGCATATTTAATGTGGACCGGTCAGGA
>JAUXHY010000122.1 GCA_030621275.1 bacterium
TTACTTTGTCCTGAGTGGGAAGAAAAATAAAAACAATATCTATTTAGGCAATTTACCGAGTATTTTCCATATCCAACGGTGAAACTTATGAAAAGAAGTCACCGGTTCAGCAAACATCAATATGCATTTATTATGAACCACATTGATTCCATTATCTTTGCAAAATTGAATAGCAGAATCCGACTGAGCACCTTGTTGTAACCATACATTTTTTATTCTGACTTCATACGCAGATTTTACTACCTTTTCCGCTTCAACAGGTGGAATGGATATTAATACCCCGTCTATATTTTTATCGATATCATTAAAATTTGTGAAGCACTGTACTCCATCTATCTTCTTTGCTATAGGATGTATCGGATACAAAGTAAAATCTTTCTTAGATAATTCTTTATAAGCCAAATTTCCGAATTTGGCACTTTTAGAAGACATTCCCACTATTGCTATATTCTTACTTTGCAAGAATTGTTCAATTGCTTGTTTCATAGAAACTAGTCCCTTATTGCACTATTGCAAGTACTAACTGAATAAATCCACTAAAATCATCTGCTTTAAAGAAAATCTTATTGGGAATTGCACTAATTTCCAAATTCTCAACCGGTGCAACATTAATATTACTATTTAAATCGTAATGAGCTAGTAAGGAATCGTTGGCATTAAATATATCAAAATACGATGTATCACTAGTTTTGCTCGCAAAATCGGTCACTATTAGTACCGTAGTGAATTCAATCGGATTTTGATTAGAAAATGTTAAATTATAATTTTCTTCAGTTGTATAATTTTCAGCACGTAGAGAAAAAGTAAATGCCTCATTTGTGTTTACAATAATAGGTGTATTTTTAGACAGACCATCTAATGGCTCCTCTGGTCCTACACAAGATACAACAAAAATCAATGAAATAAATATTATACTAACTTTTTTCATAATAATTATTCCTCAATTTCTTTTGATTGATTTAATTGTAACTCTCCAATTTTTTCCATTGGTTTTTCCAATTGTCTGGAACGTGTTGTAACCAAATCTTCAAAATGTTTTTGAACAGTCCCTAATGATTTACCCATCGTATCCATTTTATCCACGAATAATTGCCATTGTTTAGCAAAATTTCCAATTAACTTTTGCATCTCCCCTGCTTGTTTTTCCATCGCAAAACTCGATACAGCTTGTCGTATAAGCGATAATACTGCATAAAGTGTTATCGGTGAACATAATATTATTTTATTTTGCAAAGAGAAGTCTATTATATCTTTATCCTCTTGATTAATAAATGTATAAATACTTTCATTTGGAATAAACATTAAAACATAATCTACCGTACCGCCTTCAGGATCAATATATGTTCTCTTATTTATAGCTTTAATATGGGTTTTCACATCAGATAAAAATTGTTTTTTTTCACTATTCCTTTCAGTTTCAGATTCAGCTGAAATAAAATTTTCATAATGACTTAAAGGAAATTTTACATCCATATTTACATGCTTGGATTGTGGCAAATAGAAAGTATAGTCCGGACGGTCAGTTCCTTCTTGAGACTGTTTCTTATAATTCACACCTTCGATAAGTCCAATAAAATTGAGGATGTCTTCCACCATTCTCTCACCCCACTGTCCTCGCGCTTGGGAGCTCGATAAAATTTGCCTTAGCTTACTAGTAGTATCCGTCAAACGGGATATGCCCTGTTGGGAATTCTCCATTTGCCCTTTTAATTCGGTTGTTTGTTTTGCCAAATTCTCTAAATGGCTTTTCATGTCTTGGATTGTGGAATCGATCAGCTTTTTCTTTTCATCTAATTGCTGACCGGAAGATTTGGAAAGATTCTCAAACTGACTACGGGCTAGTGTCAAGAAAGATTGTTGATTCTTATCCAATGCCTCACGTGAAAGACTACTGAATGCATCTTTGAGTTCGTCTTCATTTTTTTTAATAGAATTGATTTCGCGTTGACGGAAAAAATATACAAATAATGATCCAATCAGCAATCCGACTACAAATATGATTATTTCAATTATATAAGTCATATTTTAAATTACTGTTTATAAATGTATACTAAAATTCTTTTAATTTAAACTGTTCCGGTCTGAATTTTACTACTTCCCGCAACCACGATTCAGGATATCCTACACCTTTTGGTTTTCCATTTTCGTCTTTAACATAGCCGTCATTATATTTTGTGATTAGGTGTTCTCCCAGTTCAATCCACCTATCAACAACATTTTCGGCATGACCATTACAATAATTTGTCAAATAATATTCCATTAATTGAGGATCTGTTTTGTATAATGCTAATGCTGCTTTTTCTATAGCCGGCTGCGATGTTATAGCAATGTCTTCTAATTTACTCTGAACAGCTTGGATGTCTTTGATCATATAAGAATATTTCAGATTTGCAAAATTTGACACAAAATTGAACACCCACCATGCTGAATCCCATGAGAATTTTTGCAGATCACCGGTTTTATATGCTTTAGGAATATCTGTAACACTGCAATAAAATGGTACAAAACAGGTTGTGTAGGCATCATCAATCCCGTACCAATAGACACCACCCACAGAATTTGGCAGCCAAGAACGCGACTGAGATATAAAAGAGAATGCAGTTTGTTGAGTAGCAATAGGGCGCTCCCAACTGTATTTAACGCTGTCAACTTCCCAAGTTAACGGTCGCCACCGATATGGGCTGCCAAAATCGCCTGCGTCGATACCTTTTGTCATATCAAATTCAGTACCTTCGTAGTGATCCCGCGTAAGCGACATTAAATCTTGTACAGATAATTTCTTATCCGGTTTGATCCATAATGGATATGGTTCCGCGCCTTCCACAGCGCGATGATAGTCTGATGATAAATTTAACGATGGTGTACAGCGATTAAATACACTCCATACTCGTGCTTCACATACTCGAAGTCCTAATGGGTCGATATCGCCATAAGCTTCGTTAAAACGGAAAGGTTCACCTGAGTTTGGATCATAATATCCCTTTTCGATAGCAAAGGATTTTACGTTTTTTGAATACATACAATTTTTCTTATCCTTAAATGGAATTTCACCTATGCGAGATAAATTTGCATGACAAGAAACATATCCGTTTGGTACACGCAATGCAACCCATATTGCTCCTTTTCCGCCCGGACCGGGACCAATCATCTCAAGAATCCAAGCTTCCTTAGGATCAGAGATAGAAAATGCTTCCATGGTACTATTGTAACCATATTCCTCAACCAAATCAACAATTACTTTTACGCCTTCTTTAGCCGTTTTCGCTCGTTGCAACATCAGTCGCATTAACATTCCGTAATGTAATAATCCATCAGGATTTTGGAGTTCTTTACGACCGCTAGTTGTCGTTTCACCAATTGCAACTTGATGTTCATTTATCAGACCCACAACAGCATATGTATACGGAACTTGTTTTATTTTTACCTTACCGCCTTTCCAATCATCTAATTCAATATAATCGTCTTCTCCGTGGTCTGCCGCAGGAATGTATTTTAATTGCGGTAAAAATTCGGCATCGCAGGCGTAAGTAATCATAACGGAACCATCTTGAGAAGCACTTTTTGATACTAAAATGCTGGTACAATTATCAGATTTGTGTTGGGAAAATGAAATTGAAGATAAAATACAGAAAACAATAATCATTACAATTTTGCGCATCGTAAAACTCCTATTATTTTAAAGAAGTTATGGGTTAACTGCAGAAAAGTTAATTAATACTAAAAGCGAAATAAATAAAAAACTATGTTTTTAATTCAATATGCATAAATTTTATACCTATAAGACAATAGTATTTCAAAAAAGAGAGGTAAAAAATGACAAAGTTGAATAGAATATTGATTTTAGTTTTTGTATTTACTTTATCTGTGGGAGTTGCCATCGGACAAGATGATGTACCAACCGGCTGGAGTTTTGGTGGGGTACCGGCTGTTGCTTATAATTCCGATACTGGATTTTTGTACGGTGCAATCCTTGATATTTATAATTACGGTGATGGAAGCCAGTACCCTGATTATAGGTATACAACAAGATTGACGTGGACGCGCACCACAAAAGGCAGCGGCGAAAATATAATTTTCTTCGATTCAAAATATTTGTTACCGTATGATGTACGGATTACAGCCGAAGCTGCCTATTTAACTGAACAGGCATTGCCTTTCTACGGTTTTAATGGTGATAATAATCCTGCACATGAAACTGAGGACGATGACGCTTACAAATCGCGAGTTTTCTATCGTCATGAACGAAACATCACTAAGTTTACTACAGATTTTCAAAAGAATTTATTTATACCAAATTTGCGCGGAATCCTCGGTTTGGCATACTATAAAACAGAAATTGCCACAGTCGATACTGCCAAACTAAATGATGGAAAAGATGCTGCAGACAGATTACCTGAGATCACAATTATGTATGATGATTATGTAACTCATGGCGCAATTAGTGCAGATGAAGCACTCGGCGGCAATACCAATTATGTAAAATTGGGATTGGTTTATGATTCACGTGACAATGAGCCAAATCCAATGTCCGGCATGTGGACGGAAGCATTAATTACGGCAGTTCCGAGTGGCTTAGGAAATGATTTTTCCTACACTTTATTCACCGGTACTCATCGTCAATATTTTACGATTATTCCTAATGATCTTTCAGTTGCAGTCCGATTAGGTTACCAATCGGTTTTAAGTGGTGATATACCGTTTTTCATGTTACCGCATTATCAGAGTTCATATAGAGCAACCGAAGGACTGGGCGGATCAAAATCATTACGTGGTATTCTTAAAAATAGACTTGTTGGTAACAGTATTGGTTTTGGAAATTTAGAAGTACGTTGGAAATTTCTACGCACTAAATTGTTAGGACAGAATTTATATCTTGCACTAAACGGTTTTGTTGATGCCGGACAAATTCTTTCTGAATATGGTAACGATAAATACGAAAGATTATACGGTTCTGATGAAGATCAAGGTATGCATATTTCCTATGGCGGTGGATTTAGAATCGCACTTAATGAGAATTTCATTATTTCTGTTGATTACGGTATGGCTAAAGATGAGCTTGACGGTAATAGTGGACTTTATATAGGACTTGGGTATTTGTACTAAGAAATAATATCATAATAAAAAAGTCCCGCAATGCGGGGCTTTTTTATTATTGTCATTCCCGCGAAAGCGGGAACCTATTATTTAAATATGGATTCCGCATCATGTGCGGAATAACATTATTTTGTAAATACCTGTTT
>JAUXHY010000266.1 GCA_030621275.1 bacterium
ATCTTTTTCTTTATCGGAACGACTTATTCGGTACCACCATTTAGTTCGATAATCGATTTTGGTGATTATTTAACTGAATCATGGGAAAATGAAACTATTCAACCTCCAATACCACATGCAGAACTACTGACATTAAATGAACTATCTGAAAAATTTGATAGTGTTTCTATTAACAAAATTCAAAATAAACTAAAAAATAACAATATCATATTTAATAGTACAAATGAAACACTTGAAGAAATCGCTAAATTAAATAATCTAACTCCCATTGAGATATACAATATCATAACTACACAGACACTCTCAGGTGTATCGGGAGGAGGAAATGGAACCGGAATTGGAAAGAAAACACTAATAGAGTTTGCTAATGATAATAGTAAGGATATAAATCAATTATTAACTGTTCTAAAGAAACATAACATCCATGCTCAAAAAAAACAAACTTTTAGAGAAATAGCTTCTGAAAATAAAACTTCGCCAAAAGAGATATATGATTTAATCAAATAAATTTAAATAAATACTTATGACAATATCTTTCAAACATATCTTTACTCAAATACTATTTGTAATTAGCATTGTCTTTGGGCAATTCTCAAAAGATCTAACAATTCATACTTACAATGATGACAATTTGTATCGCTCACCTGAACCTGTTCAAGATGTGCTGTCCAGTGTCAAATTGGGTTTAAGTTACCAAGATGTGGAATCGAATATTCGTGTATATAACAATACAAATTTGATTTTATATAAAAGCACATCAGATCGGAATTTCCTAATCAATAATGTAGGTATTAATAAATACTTAAAGATTGGTGAGAAGTCTAACTCCAATATTAATCTCGGTGGAAATTGGACTTTGAGAGCAAATAAATATGACTACAATTATTATAATTATTCCCAATTATCAGGATATGCCAACTTTCAGATATTAACTGATATTGTCTTAATAAAAGGTGGGTACGGGTATCGTTGGCGTAATTATCCAAATTGGACGTATTTATCAAATCATCTTCATAATGTACACCTTCAGTTAAATAAATCATTTCCAACCCGAACAACTGTTATACTTGAAACTGGTTTTGGAAACAAATTATTTTGGGGACAAGACACATTTACAACAATCGGTCATACCGGTCGCGGTAGTGGTCGCCATGCGACAGAAGAAACTATTTTGACCAATACAATTTCGGAGCGGTTAAGTACATCTCAAGTGAATGTTGTTCTAAGACTCACACAGTCTTTACATGAAAATGCAGGGATATATTTGCAGTATCGTAAACAAATCAGTATTGATGATTCAACAAGTTATAGAAATTTCGATGACTATTATCTGGATGATGAATTATTCGATGATCCCTTTACCTATGAAAGTGACAGTTATTCAACACAACTCACTTTAATGTTGCCGAAATCGATAAAATTATTGATAGGTAGTTCCTTGTCTTCAAAAAATTATATTAGTGAACCGGCATATTCCACTGCAGATGACACAGTAGGAATCGGAGAATTACGTCTTGATGATCAAACTAATTATTTTATAGATTTATCAAAAACATTCAGTATAAACAAAAATTGGGTTAATTCTATCAAATTTAATTTATATTATTCCCACACTTATAATGAATCAAACAGCTATTGGTATAATTACAAAAACACCTCTTGGGGAGGTGGAATTCAATGGAGTTTTTAATTATACTATTGGTTAAATTGTAATTATGTCAAATTTTCATATTTTACTCATTGATGATGAACCCGCTCAAATAACTTCTATAAAATCATTTCTTAAGCGAAGAGATTATACTGTTTCATCGGCTAACTCTGGCTCCGATGGTATCAATATTATTAAGGATAATAATATTGACTTGGTCTTTACCGATTATCGTATGCCGGAAATGAATGGTCTTGAGGTTGTCCAGTCTATAAATAGACTAAATCCTGAATTGCCGGTAGTTGTTATTACCGCTTTTAGCGATATAAAAGATGCCATTCAAGTGATGAAAGAAGGTGCATTTGACTATCTTTCAAAACCTATTCAATTAGATGAATTGGAAATACTTGTTAAAAAAGCAAAAGAACGGAATAATCTAGTATCTGAGAACAAATTGTTAAAAGAGCAATTAAAAGAACAATTCAAATTTGATTTTATTGTGACAAAAAGCCCGAAGATGGAAAAAATATTAAGCACTACAAGCAGGGTTGCAAAAAGTAACTCTACAGTACTCGTTAGAGGTGAAACAGGGACAGGAAAGGAATTAATTGCTCGGGCATTGCATTATGGCAGCGACAGACAAAACAAACCATTAATTACTGTTAATTGCTCTGCTTTATCAGAAAGTTTATTAGAGAGTGAATTGTTTGGTCATGAAAAAGGATCGTTTACAGGAGCAAGCTCGCAACGTATTGGTAGATTCGAGCAAGCTAATGGCGGGACTTTGTTTATCGATGAGATCGGTGATATATCACTCCAAACTCAAGTAAAATTATTAAGGGCATTACAATTTGGTGAATTTGAACGGATTGGTGGCACAAAAACCATTAAAGTAGATGTACGCGTTGTAACCGCTACCAATCGCAACCTAGAAAAATTAATCGAAGATGGACAATTTCGGCAGGATTTATATTATCGTATAAATGTTATTGCAATTAATCTTCCTGCTTTACGA
>JAUXHY010000108.1 GCA_030621275.1 bacterium
GTTATTCGCACGGTGTATCCGCGTGCCTGTACTTCTTCCGTTATATTTTTAGCGTAAAATCCATTTTCGAGATAGTCATTATCAGCCGTACTGGCGTTTTTGATTGCCCGGTAGGCACAATGATGATTCGTAAGAATTAGTCCTTTCTCCGATACAAATGAACCGGAGCAACCGCTTACATTACAAATTCCGTCAATAAGACTGATGCCATCCGGATTATATAATTCTGATAATTCTATCTCCAGTCCTTTAGCATTCAAATCCAACTTATGAATTTCGCTGAGTGGGTACATGCCCTCATCTGCTATTATAAAGCTTAATAATAGTGTTAGTAACGTAAATATTATCTTTTTCATCATTATCCTTTATATAATTGTGTTTCAGTTGTTAAAAGTTAATATATAACTACATGTTAATTCGACTCTGTTAGACCGTAATGGAGAATAATTATTTATTTTAATTTCACTCGAATATAACTATTCTGATCACATTTATAATCCACTAAGTTTTTTGTAGAATGTAATGTGTCAAATATTACATGGTCGTAAGATGATGATACATAAGGAATTGAATTGCAAGTCTCCACTCCACCGATGTAATAAGTTGCTTCATTATTAGCAGCATCAACCTGTTCCAATGGAATAGATACGAGATTGTGAAATACATCATTCTCAGTTGTACCTGCATTTCCATCAAATCGACTATAATATGTATAATCTATATTTGTAATTTCACTTTTATCGTCGCTGACCGTTAGAGAAAAGTGAATATCATATGTATTTCCATTGTCAAATGCACAAACATACTCATAGGTGAAAGTATTTCCAGTAAAGCTCCCTTCAGAATAGGTGTCAACAAAGGTAAAGCCATAGTTGCTCCACGAAGTAGTTTCTGTATCTGTTAAATTAGGACTATCATAATCTGTAACATTATGGAATTCTCCACGATACTTAACTTCTACTTCACACGTTGTATATCCGTGTGATGTTTCACCTAAATTGTTTACTTTTACCCATTTAAAATCATAATACAAATTGGGATCATTATCTAAATACCCACATATATATATTCCAAAAGTGTTCTCTCCTGAATTCAAATTAATACTAGTTATTCCGTTTCCATCTGAAGATGTAATAAAATTACCATTGGAATCATAAATCTCAATTCTCTGCAACCTATCAGTACCTGGAAGGAAACCAGGAATGTTGTCATTTCTACAAAATAGTTTTAACGGTCCATTTGTTATATCCATCCCATCAATAAATGGAATATCGCCCGTATCAGTTTTTATATAAAGGTCATATTGCATAAATCGATCGTTACCAATAGTTTTATTTTCTAACTCCTTATATCTTTCACCTATTTTTTCCCAATCAAATATAGAGGTTTTAGAATAAAATGCTATTTGATCATATTCTTCTCCAGGATCGCCAACTTTGGGGTATGATGGATATGGCAAAAAATTGGAGTTTATGTAATTAATTATTCTTATAGAACTTGTTCCATCTGATGCCCTATTATTTGGATAATTTGGATCTGCTATGAAAAGCTTACCCTCCGAGATGTTTATTTTATAAACTATCATAGCATGACCACCTCCATCAACGCTATTTCGTATTATGACTGACTGAGGTTCTCCTGTAATCAACATTGCACCAATGAATGTTTTCCAAACCAAGTATGGATATCTAGATTGAAATTTCAGGTTATCTTTCCACTTACCCCAATTTGCATCCTCTTGTATTGTTGAGGCAAAGCGATAACCTTGAGGATTATCTTGCCATAATAATTGTGGTTTTTCGCTGCTATTAACCATGTCGTATCGGTGAAACAGAGCAGGTTCTCCTCTAAGTTTTTTCTCGTAGTAATACCACATAGCTGTCATACTTTGTCCGGCACAATGCCCACCTGGAGATATATATGAACCACAATTGATAAATTCCCAATCATCGACTCCAGGAGTAAATCCTGTATTTAATATATTTTGGTTGGTTAAAATGCTTTCCTTGATCGACGAAATAATTAAATTGGCTTGAGATTTAAGATCTGATATTTTTCCAAGCACAGAAGTTGAAGTAATATTTGATAAAGCAAAATGCCTAGTTTCTACTATAATAAAATTCTCATCAAGATCAATAACAGGAAGGGGCTCTAACTCACCTGTAATTTCATTGTATAAAAATCCCATTAGAAATTCATCATTGTTCTTATTTATTGGCACCTTTATTGTAATAGATTCCTCAGAATATCCACCACCATTCTTAATTGTTATCATTGGTGAAACCGGATTAAAATATTCACCGAGTTTATGGCTAATAATAGGAGAAGAAGTAATAATATAGGTGCGATTTTCATTATATCCTTTTTCTGGCACTATTAATTCCATTCCATTTAAAACAGATCCTGTATTTGAAATAATTATTGTTCCACCCGTAGGACTAATATCTTGGGTTATTTCTTGAGTTTCTTCACCAACTGCTACATTATCAGATATTGGAGTTTGATTTCCTGGATTAGTTGGCCCATCTTCTGAACACCCGAATAAAAACATGATAAAAACTGAAATGAGTATAAACACAAAACGGTAGAAAATAATTTTACGATTCATTTTAATACCTTTTCCATTTAGAATTGGTCAAATTCATCAGTTGAACTATATTTAAATTAGTACTGTGATACCTTTTCAACAATAATTGTATTATTAATGACAACCATTTCAGCACTATTTTGTCTAAATTTTAATCTCATAAAAACAATAGGATTTAAAATGAAAATAATTAACCGATTCATTCCAATTATATTATTATTTCTATTAGCAGGTTGCACTACTGCAGATGGACAAGTTACTAAAATCAGAACTTTTAGCGGAATTGATGGAGTTGCCTTATTAGGATCAGGTGATGTTTCCATAACATTAGGTAATAAAGAAGAAATTACAATCCATGCTCCGGCTGATTTAATTCCATATTTACTGACAGAAAATAAAGACGGTACTTTATATATTGGTAAAAGAAAGAAAGGTTGGAAAAAATTTAGACGCATAAATGAAAATATTCATTATAATTTAGTCGTAAAAGAATTTACTCATATTAGTGTTTCCGGTTCAGGTGATATTGATGCAGAAAAACTTTCCGGTGAAAAATGCTCAGTAAAAGTTTCAGGTTCAGGGAATATTGAAGTTGATCAAATACAATCAAATAAATTAAAAGTGAATATTTCCGGTTCAGGTGATATTGATATTGACAATCTCTCAGCGGATATTTTAGGAGTTTCGATTAATGGTTCTGGTGATATGGACATTGATGGAAATGCTGATGAATTAAACGTAACTATTAGCGGCTCCGGTGATTTCACGGGCAACAAACTAAAATCGGAGGATGTTTCAATTAATATCTATGGCTCAGGAGATACACGCGTTTGGGCAACTGAATCACTAGAAGTTCATATTACCGGTAGTGGTGATGTAACATATCATGGCAATCCTACAGTTAATAGTAGAGTTACCGGTTCCGGTGATATTCGGCATCGCTAAATATTAAAATATAGGGTTGGTCTTGTTTAGGAGCTCCTATTGATATGATCAATAACCTGCATTACATCAAATAATGTCGGTTTACAATTCCTGCGAGACCAACCTTTCCTTTCAGAAATATAAAACATAAATTATCATAGGTTTTTAATGACAAATGGAGAACAATAAATGTTAAGAATTTTAACAACTATAATAATAACTTTGCTGCTAGCTGTATCTTGTACGGATCAAGTTGCACTATCCGGTATTGATAAATCTAATTTTGATACATCAGTTAGACCGCAAGATGACTTCTTCCAATACGTGAATGGCACATGGTTGGAAGAAACTAAAATTCCGGCTGATAAATCAGCTTACGGTTCATTTCATATCTTATACGATGAGAACCAAATCAGATTAAGAGAGATCATCGAAGATGCGGCTAACCAAGGCAATAAAACACCCGGCAGCGATGTTCAAAAAGTAGGTGACTTTTACGCAAGTTTCATGGATTCAGCTAAAATTGAGGAACTCGGGTTGCAACCGTTAGAAAAGGAATTCCTACTAATTGAAAATGTTGACAGTTATGATGGATTAGCAGAATTATTTGCTCATCATAGAATAATTGGTGTTCAAAGACCATTCACTTATTGGGTTGATCAGGATGATAAGAATTCTGAAGAATATATTCTATTTTTTCAACAATCCGGTTTAGGGTTACCTGACCGTGATTATTATTTCACCGAAGGCGAAAAATTTGAAGACATTCGCACAAAATATGTTGAATATCTCACAAAAATATTAGAATTAGCTGAAGATGATAATGCTGCTGAGATTGCCAATAAGATGATGGAAATGGAAAAGGATTTAGCTAAAAATCATTGGACACGCGTTGAAAATCGAGATAGCGAAAAAACCTATAATAAATTTGAGGTTATTAAGCTATCGGGATTATCACCCGACTTCAATTGGCAACTATTCTTTGATAAAGCCGGAATCGCTAAAGCCGAAAATGCGGTTGTCAGGCAACCGAGTTATTTAGCTGCTTTTAGTAACGTATTATCTAAATATTCGATTACCGATTGGAAAAACTATTCAAAAGCAAAATTAATTAGTAGTAATGCCACGGAATTATCACAAGATTTTGTTGATGCCAGCTTCGAATTTTACGGTAAAACTCTGCGCGGTACGGAAGTTAATCGACCGCGTTGGAAGCGGGCGGTAAGCGCTGTTAACGGTTCATTAGGCGAGATCCTTGGTAAGGTATATGTTGAAAAATATTTTAGACCGGAAGCTAAAGACAGAATGGTAAAACTCGTTGATAATCTCAAATTATCAATGGAAGACAGAATCAATAAGCTGGAATGGATGGGCGAAGAAACAAAAACGGAAGCAATAACAAAATTAAAGAAATTCAACGCCAAGATCGGTTATCCCGATAAGTGGAAAGACTATTCCAAGTTAGTCGTAAAACCTGATGAACTAGTATTGAACACTATGCGTTCAGCAGAAGTTGAGTACAGGCGTAATATGGACAAACTCGGTAAACCGATTGACCGTGAAGAATGGGGAATGACACCGCAAACAGTGAATGCTTATTTCAATCCATCTATGAACGAAATTGTATTTCCTGCCGCAATTTTACAACCGCCTTTCTTTAATATGAAAGCTGATGATGCCGTGAATTATGGTGGAAGCGGTGCTGTTATCGGTCATGAGATCACACATGGTTTTGACGACCAAGGACGCAAATACGATGGAAACGGAAATATGCGCGAATGGTGGACAAAAGAGGATTCCGAAAGATTCGATGAACGAGCTCAGGTTTTAGTAGACCAATATAGTGAATTTGTACCGATCGATACACTACACATAAACGGAGAATTAACGCTCGGAGAAAACATCGCCGATTTTGGCGGACTTACCGTATCTTACAATGCATATCAGTTATCGTTGAACGGAGAGGAACCGGCTGTACTTAACGGTTTTAC
>JAUXHY010000235.1 GCA_030621275.1 bacterium
TAATTGATTTTTTTGTAAGTTTACTCTATTACAGCCCAATTACTCGATTCCAATCAGCAATGTACATGTATAATCGTTGAAATTCACTTGGTAACAACATTCGATTGTGTGCTATAAAATGCCGCACTTTTTCCATTTCATCCATACGTTGTTTAAGCCAATGCTGCGAAGGAATAACTGCAGTAAAATACTCCCACTTATTAATTATTATTTGTGCTAAATGACCAAATTCTACAAAACCAAGTAAATCTGTTTTTTCACCTTCTAACCAGGAATCTTCAAGTGCTTCTTTTTTTCTATCTTCAGCATGTTTTTTTATTTTTGGTTGTAATTTATCTACCCAATTCGCACCATCCTTTTCTCGCAAAACCTCTCTAACAAAATCTCTTATTTCGTTTTCAAAACAGTATAATACTGAGTAAAGTCGTGCCATTTCCAATGCAGTATTTCTCCGTTGAACACCAAATGGGCTTAATGCTTCAGCTAATAGTTGTTCTTCAATATCCTTGGAATCAGCCCCTACTTGGATACCCGCATTTTGGAACTCAGCAGCCTCAGCCTCAAACATTAACCCCCGGAATAAAAAATCTCTTAAATCTTTACTCATCAAATAAATGCTCCTTTAAAGATTTAAAAATTGCATTGTAAACTTCTATATCTTTTGTTGCAGGTAGATGAATTTGAATATTATAGTGTAGCCCAGCCGCTTTGATATTTGTTGATGGTTCTGTTGGTTTATCCTCCTTTTTGAGTTTTGTAGGTGGTTTTTCTTTCTCCATTTTTATTGGTGCTGGTGTTTTTAAATCGGATAACTTTAACAATGCATAAAAGGTTCTTGTCATAAGCTTTGCAACATTATCTGTAACATTATGGTAGCTTTTAAACTTTCCTTGAATTATGCCTTTGTCTGATTCCGTAGGGTATTCTTTAATTAGAAATAAATCTTCATATGCATTTCTTAATCCTTGTGCCATTACACTCTTTGAATTTGTATGAGCACGATAATTATTATATAATGAAGTCGGTTTTCCATCGGGAGACAGAAAGCCCAAGGCTTTTAATAAAGGAATTATTGCTCGTTCATTTGAAGACTTAAATCCCCAATCTTTTAATAGCTGCTGAGTAAATAGCTTTGGAGCTTGAGCATCTCTAATGGTTGAAAATACATCAGGAACTCTTCCTACAGCTACTAAATAGGTGGTTGTTAAACTCATTCATTTCTCCTATTAAAAATCGTAATAAATTTAGTATGGATGATATATATAAAGAGACAATTTAAATACTACGTAAAAATTCCTTTATACGAAATAATAAATATCTTCTATGCTTAATATCATTAATGAAAAAAGGATAGTATAATGAAGAAATTAGTCCTAATAATTATAGCAGTAGTGGTAGTGGTTTCATTGTTGTTTGTAAATGAATGTAAACCCAAACCAGCGCCACAAGAGCAGTCCATTACAATTGCCAGTTGGAATTTAAAAAACATTGGGCAGTCAAAATTTAATGATCCGGCAAGAATTGATGTTATTATAGATATACTTAAGAACTATGATATAATTGCTATTCAAGAAGTGAAAGATATTTCGTTGCAGTTACCTCAACTGTTAGTAGCTAAAATGAATGAGGATGGAAGTAATTATAATGTAGTAGCAAGTGATCGTGTTGGCAGAAATGTTAAAGAACAATACTTATTTGTCTATGACGACAATAAAATCGATGTTATTTCCGGTACAGGTGGCTATGGAATTGAACCTAATGATGAATTTGAACGTGAACCTTATTATGCAATGTTCAGATCAGGGAACTTTGATTTCTACCTATTTACTATTCATACCAAACCGAGCGCCGTAGCGACGGAGATACCGGCGTTACGCACTGCATATATGGATCTTCAGAATAATACACCGAATGAAGATGATATTATACTACTTGGAGATTTCAATGGGAAGGCTCCCGGAGTTTCTGCAGGCAGTTATATTACCATGGATGCTGTTGCTCAGATACCGGATATTATTTTTACTATTAATGAAGAAACAAATACTCGTGGCGGAAAGGCGTATGATAATATCATCTTTCAGGATAATTACACAACTGAATATTCAGATTCATCGGGCGTTAACACATTTTGGTTGTCATATGGTTTAGATGAAGATCAAGGTTTTAGAATATCAGATCACAAATTGGTTTGGGCAGTTTTCGATATCCCGCAAACCGATGACGATTAGATTAGTTCTATTGAGTAAAATATGGTTTTAACGTAGTACATCCTTGAAATTATTCTATAGTATAAAAAATAAAAACACCGCCTTTTGGCGGTGTTTTTATAATTAGTCTTATTTCACATTTGGTTTTGGTTTACCAAAATGGATATATCCTATCAGTCGCCAAAGGATTACAAGCAGTAACCAATATCCAATTAAAATTCCCAAGGTAACCCAATATCCTTCTATCGCATTTTTATAAAAAGCAAAAGGAACATTTAATGTGATTAACAATGGTATTCCAAGGAATAATGCTATACCACCGCCATAAACTGCATCTTCAGCAACCTGTGTTTCGAATTCGGGATCGGTTACACGCAAAAGAACTAATGCAGAGTTAATTGTGCCGGTCATCTCTCCGAATAATTCAATGAATCTTTCGAAATGGTTTTCATCAAAAGCACGCCGAGTAACAAAATAAAGCATAAAACCTGTTGCCGGTCCAGCTAATACAGCCATTATTAATATTGCCTCCCAATAATGTATTATAACAGGTATACTAATAGCAGCTATTGCGCCCATTACTAGATAGTCAAGAAACACGCCCATACCGCGGTTCATTAAACCGCGATCGATTAAATAACCTCTTTTCATCTTATCCATTACTTTCCTAACTGCAATAGATATTAATAATCCAAAAACAAAATGGAATGACCAAATAGTCATGACAAAGTCATGTAATCCTGCAGAAGCCATTAATGTAGTAAGACCTTTTACAAAATACCAGGTGAGTAGATAAACAAAACCGATCAATGCTAAATGGAAAGCCA
>JAUXHY010000077.1 GCA_030621275.1 bacterium
AAATTGACCGTTAAGGAGCAAGTTGCAATTATTGTTGATCACATAAATAAAATAACAACAAATAAGGAAGGATTAATGCCCGAAAAAATTATTACAGAACCTGTGATTGAAGAGGCTAATGTAGAGTTAGAACAATCTACAAAAGTCAGTACAGAGCCGGTAAAATCGGATTCTGAACCAGTTACTGAAAAAAAACCAATCGTAAATTATTTAGACAATAAATTATTCGCCAGTGTCAAAGTTATTGACAAAACTGAATTAGATAAAAATATTGTCATTGAAGAAATTCCTGAAGATTTGCAAAAACAATATCTTGATACAATATCTGATATATCAGCACATCAAGTAATAACCGGCCGTGTCATTGGTATGAATGAAGAGGAAGTTTTAGTAGATATCGGATTTAAATCCGAAGGATTGATTACTAGAGACGAATTTGAGAAAAATAAACTTCCCGAGATTGGTGAAAAAATTAATGTATATCTTGAAAAATTAGAAGATAGAAAAGGCAATACAATCCTTTCAAAGATTAAAGCAGATTTTATGCATCGTTGGAAAGAATTGCATGAAATATATGAAAATGGTGAGATTTTAAAGGGTACCATTGTGCGTCGTATAAAAGGCGGAATGGTAGTAGATGTCGGTGTTGTGCAGGCGTTTTTACCAGGTTCACAAATTGATGTGAGACCAATTAAAGATTTTGATCAATTTGTTGATCAGGAAATGGACTTTCAAATAGTTAAAATCAACGAAGCGCGTAAAAATGTAGTTATATCCCATAAAATTCTTATGGAAGAAAGTCTTAAAGAGCAGCGCGCTGAATTGTTTTCAAATATTCAAGTTGGTGAAATTTTAGAAGGTAGAGTTAAAAATATAACCGATTTTGGTGTTTTTATTGATCTTGGTGGAGTAGATGGCTTGTTACATATTACTGATTTATCATGGGGAAGAGTAAATCATCCATCTGAAATTATAAAAATGGATGAAACCATAACCGTTAAGGTTATTGATTTTGACGAAGATAAAAAACGTGTATCCCTTGGTCTAAAACAGCTTTCATCACATCCATGGGAAGAAGTTGAAGAGAAATATGCAGTCGGAACAATCATAAAGGGTAAAGTTGTTAGCATGACTAATTATGGTGTATTTATTGAATTAGAGCCGGGTGTGGAAGGACTAATACATGTATCAGAAATGTCGTGGACACGCCATATTAAAAATCCATCTGAATTATACTCAATGGGTGATGAAGTAGAGGCTCAAGTTCTCTCCATTGATAAGGAAGAAAGAAAAATCAGTATGGGTGTTAAGCAGTTAGAGCCGGATCCATGGGATAAAATTGAAGAAAAATATATGGTTGGCACGGTTCATAAAGGCAAAGTTATAAATCTTACACAATTTGGTGCATTTATTGAGTTGATAGAAGGAATTGATGGTTTGGTCCATGTTTCAGATCTATCGTGGACAAAAATAGTAAGACATCCAAAGGAAGTTTTAGAAAAAGGAGAGAAAGTAGAAGTTCGCGTATTAGAAGTATCTCGTGAAAATCGTAGAATCTCATTGGGTTTAAAACAGGTAGAAGATGATCCTTGGCCGGAATTAGTAAAATATTTTGATACCGGGAAAAAGGTAAAAGGTGAGATAATCCGAGTACTCGACAGAGGTGTTATAATCCAGCTCGAAAAAGATGTAGAGGGTATTGTGCCTTTTGGTGCTCATTCAAAAAAAGATCGTAAATTGATTAGTAGTAACTATAAAGCTGGAGCATCAATTGAAGCAATTGTGATGGAAGTGAAACCTGAGGAGAAGAAGGTTGTGCTGTTCATTGATGAGCTTAGTGAACCAAAAAAGAAGAAAATTTCTAAAAATCCGGTAAAAGAATACTTAAAAAACCAAGATAGCCCCGCTACCGAGAAAATAGAAATTCCGGAAGGATTACTTGAACAAAGCAATAAAAGTACTGATTAATTTATTCCGACGTGATACAAACTCTTTATTGATATATAGGCTGTAGCTAACAATTTAACTAAGTAAAAATTATGAAGTTTGCCGACATTATTGAATCAATTATTAGTCGGAAAATTGTTTTACGGTTAGGTGCATTTGGATTAGCAATCTTGCTATGGGTATTTATTGTTAGCAGTGAAATGTATGAAATGGTCATTGTTGTACCAATCGAAGTTAGAAATCTAAGTGAACAGAAAGCCTTGCGTGAAGAAGTGCCGGAACGTGCCCATGTCAGATTTGAAGGAACAGGAAGAACACTCTTTAAAACTTTCTTATTAAAAAGGTTTTACAATAATTTCAAATTAGTATTGGATTTAGATAGAATTTCTGATGAGTACGAATTTGTATTAAATGATTATTTCAGATTGTATCCACGGAAAATTGTCATACCCAACGAATTTGAAATTCGATATATCGAAGTTGACTCTCCTCGTGAAATTAAAATTAGTCTGGATGATTACTTAGTTCGTACAATTCCAATTGTATCTAAAATTATTATTGAACCAATTCCTGGCTTTGTTGTTGTCGGAGATACAATACTTGACCCATTAGAGATTGCAATAGCTGGTCCAAAAGATATTATCGAAAATATTACATCAATTAATACATTAGTCGATACTATCACCGATGTCAATACTGATATTTCTCAAAGCTTTAATTTCGAATTACCTCATCAGCAAGTGCAATTATCTCATCCAGATGTATTGCTATCAATTGATGTTCAAGCATTGAGCGAAAGGATTATAAGTGAAGTTCCTGTTTCAGTGACAAATATACCGTTGGGATATCGAGTATTTGTAAGCCCCCATACAGTTTCACTGACAATAATTGGAGGTATTGATTTTATCAGGGATATTGCACCTGAGGAAATAAATCTTACAATTGATTTTAATAGCCAGTGGGATCCTAATAGACAATTTTATGAACCGCATGTTAAAGTGCCGATAAGTGTTATAGATTGGCAAGATTTATCTCCACCCAATGTTGAATTGATTGTAACGCAGGGTAATAATTGATTGTTCTCGGTATCGAAACTTCGTGTGATGAAACTGCAGCTTCTATTTGTGTAGATGGTAAAATTGTCTCTAGCATCATAAGTTCTCAGGAAATTCATGCTGAGTTTGGAGGGGTTGTGCCGGAACTTGCCTCACGAGAGCATGAGTATTTACTTAATACTATTGTCAATAAATCATTGAAAAAAGCAAGTTTAAACTATCACAATCTTGATGGAATTGCAGTCACTCAAGGGCCGGGTCTATCCGGTACATTATTAACAGGTATTTGCTTTGCTAAAGGTTTATCGCAAGGCTTATCAACTCCAATCATTGCGGTTAATCATTTGGAGGCACATATTTTTGCTAATTTTTTAGCCGACCCTGAATTAGAATTTCCATTTATTTGTTTGTTAGTATCAGGGGGACATACTCAACTATGGTATCTTGAGGATATTGATGAATATACATTATTAGGTGAAACATTAGATGATGCTGCGGGCGAAGCATTTGATAAAGGTGCGAGAATTTTAAAACTTGGATATCCCGGTGGACCTTCCATTGAAAAATCAGCCGAGAATGGAGATCCTAATGCTATTAAATTTCCACGAGGTTTAATAAAATCTGATTCACTTGATTTTAGTTTTAGCGGATTAAAAACATCATTGTTATACTACATGGATGATTATTCAAATAAAAAAAAAGAAGTTACAATAAATGATATAGCGGCAAGTTACCAAGAAGCAATAATTGATGTATTAAGTAATAAATTACTCAGGGCCATCACTGATTATAATATCAATACTTGTGTTATTGCTGGAGGAGTTGCTGCTAACAAAAAATTACGAACGAAAATTCATGCTTTGTTACCGTATAAAAAGGTGATTTTCCCCGAATTGGATTTATGTACCGATAATGCAGCTATGATTGCTTACTTAGGTGAACTTAAATTGAAAAATGGCGAACACTCAGAAATAGATTTTGGTGTTTTACCAAATTTAAAAATGAAAACGTTTTGATTTTATTTATAGGCGATAATTAGTACTTTTATAACTGAAAAAAGATATTAAATATGAAGAATATTACAGTAATAGGCACAGGATATGTAGGTTTGGTAAGCGGAGCAGGATTGTCTGATTTTGGCAATCAGGTAATTTGTGCAGATATCGATGAATCAAAAATAAGATTACTTAAAGCTGGTAAAATCCCGATTTTTGAACCCGGATTAAAAGAAGTTGTAGATAGAAACATTAAAAGTAATCGACTTTCATTTACAACTGATGTATCAAAAGCGGTTAGGGATTCGGAAGTAATATTCATCGGTGTGGGAACACCGGAAGGTAAAAATGGCGAAGCTGATTTATCTGTAGTTTTTTCAGTAGCAGAAACTATCGGAAATAATTTAAATACTTATAAGATTATATGTACAAAAAGTACAGTTCCCATTGGAACTGGTGAGAAAATAATTTCAATTATTAATAAATATAAAAAAAATGACATAGATTTTGATTATGTTTCAAATCCTGAATTTTTAAGAGAGGGGGCAGCAGTTCAGGATTTTTTGATTCCCAATAGGATCGTTTTGGGCGCTACTAGTGAAAAATCATTTCGAATTATGCAAGATGTATATCGTCCACTCTATATAAATGAAACCCCAATCGTTTATACAAATGTTTCTACTGCAGAAATGATTAAGTATGCAAGTAATGCATTTTTAGCATTAAAATTAAGTTATATAAATGAAATTGCTAATTTATGCGAAGCAGTCGGCGCTGATGTACATATAGTCGCAAAAGCGATGGGGAACGATGGCAGAATTAGTCCAAAATTTCTTCATCCTGGACCGGGGTTTGGTGGCTCTTGCTTTCCAAAAGATACGAAGGCATTATTATCATTATCAAAAGAATTAAACGAACCTATGAACACGGTTGTAGCAGCTATTGCAACTAATGCTAGACAGAAAGTACGAATGGTCGACAAATTATTTAATTTGATGGGAGATGAGATAAAAGGTAAAACAATTGCGGTACTAGGTTTAAGCTTTAAACAGATGACAGATGATGTTAGAGAATCGGCTTCTATTAAGATGATACAAAGTATTTTAGATAAAGATGGAATAGTTAAGGCTTATGATCCGGTGGCATCTGATAATATGAAAATGATATTTCCGGATATTGAATATTATTCCAATTGGCAAGAAGCTGTTAATAATGTTGATGCTGTAGTTATTATGACAGAGTGGCACGAATTCCGTGGATTAGATTTAGTGGAATTGAAACAATTGGTAAAGACCCCCATAATATTAGATACACGGAATGTATTAAGTATAAAAGATTTAGTTAGTTTAGATTTTAAATTTGATAATGTTGGGAGGAGAGTTCTGAAATGATCATAAATCATGTTGAAGATTCAGAAATTTCTGGAATAAAAATTCTAACACCTCAAATCCATAAGGATGACAGAGGATATTTTTTTGAAAGTTTTAATAGCAAAGATTTTAAAAATTTAGGATTACCAACTAAATTTGTGCAGGACAATCAATCCTATTCAAAAAAAGGGACACTCAGAGGTCTGCATTATCAATTAAAATACCAACAGGGCAAATTAGTACGAGTTATTAAAGGTAAAGTATTTGATGTTGCCGTAGATATTCGACAGGATTCACCAACATTTGGGAAATATGTGGGAGTTCATTTATCTGAAAAAAACTATAAAATTATGTACATACCTGAAGGTTTTGCACATGGTTATGTAGTTTTGTCGAAAACGGTTATATTTCAATACAAGTGTACTGAAATATATCACCCCGAAGATGAATATGGTTTACTTTGGGATGATAAAGATTTAAATATCCAATGGCCTGTGAAAAATCCAATTTTATCAAATAGGGATAAAAGTCTGCCTACTTTACAATTTGTCAATAAAAAATATTTACCAAAATTTTAGGAATTATTCATGAAAAAATATTTTATTACTGGAGGCTGTGGATTTATTGGTTCAAATTTTATTCGTTATATTTTAAATTATGATAATACTGCAATTATTATAAATTTAGATAAACTTACTTATGCTGGCAACCCTAACAATCTTGCTGATTTTATGGATGATGAGAGGTATATATTCTACCATGGTGATATTTGTGATACAAAAATTGTAGAAGAAATATTTCAAAAGCATAAGCCAAGCTATCTTATTAATTTTGCAGCGGAAAGTCATGTTGATCGCTCCATAGGAAAGCCCGATGATTTTATTCAGACTGATATATTTGGTGCTTTTACATTATTAGAAACAGCAAGAGAATTCGGTTTAGAGCGATTTATCCAAATAAGCACAGATGAGGTTTATGGCAGTATCGAAAAAGGTAGTTTTTCAGAAACTGATACATTGATGCCAACGAATCCATATTCGGCGAGTAAAGCCGGAGCAGATAGATTGGCATATTCATATTTTACTACTTATAAATTGCCAGTAATAATTATGGTCCTTATCAATTTCCTGAAAAATTGATCCCATTATTTGTTACAAATGCTTTGGAAGAAAAGAAATTACCGGTTTATGGAGA
>JAUXHY010000225.1 GCA_030621275.1 bacterium
AAATTGAATATATATATAAATACATTAAACAATATCAATTCAATAAAAATTGGTGGTAAAAATTTATTTTATAAACAATTTGGTGGATGGAACTATATATAATACTATAGAAACTTCATTATTTCAAATTGATATAATATTATTTAAGTTTACACAACTACAAAGGATTAAGATCGTATGGCTTTTCACCGATATATAATTACAGTGGTAATAATTTTTTCTATAGTAGGAACTGCATTTGGACAAATGGGGCGTTCAAATTCTTCAAATTATCCGCGGAGCGGAGAAAGATATATTACAGATGACGATGGTATCATAAAAATGTGGGTTAATGTATGGGGGCAGGTAATCGGACCCGGCAGCTATTTAGTTTATGATGGCATTGATCTTGCTTCGTTAATCTCCACTTCGGGCGGCCCCAAGCCGGGTGCAAACTTAAAAAAAATTCGTTTATATAGAGAATTACCCGATGCTAATGGGAAACTATCAATATCAATAGATTTGAAAAAGTTTTTGAAATCAGGCGACAGGGGTGACTTTACACGCGTTCTACCAAATGATACTTATGTAATACCTCAGTCTCTTAGCTCATACGTTTTCTCAAATCTTAATATCGTGAATACTGTACTAAGTATTTATAATGCTTGGACACTTGCACAATTACGACGAGAGCAAACTGACTATTACAACAAACAATGATATATCATGACTAAATTTTATATTTCCGATCCGCAAAACACTCGTTCTGATAATTCCGATTTAAGTTTAACCGAGATTATCTATTTGTTAAGGAGACATCTGCCTCTAATTGCAGTAATCACTTCTACTGTTTTCTTTATTACAATTTTGTATACACTAATACAAATACCAACTTATACTTCTGCAACTATGGTAGTTATTGATGATAAAAGCACAACGGGATCTATGTTTGATATTGGTATGGAAACAAATATTTCGCTGATCAATTCAATGAATAATGAAATTGAACTTTTAAAATCTCGAACTCTCTCTGAAGAGGTTGTAAATGATTTATGGAATTCTCCAAAAAGAAATGATTTATTTCTTTTTGGAACTAAAACCTATAGACCTGAAGGTATAAAAAAAACCTTAAGAGGCTTATGGGATTCAATTTTTAATCGAGGGAATTATGCAAAATCATATACTGAAAATATTGAAATTCCAGATACTCTTCTTTTTCGATCCTCTAGAATAATCCGATCCAGTCTATCTGTTACAAATGAACGAAATACAAATGTATTAAACATCTCAATGATTAGTAACGATCCGGATGAATCATCACTTTTAGCAAATACCGTTGCGAGATTATCTCAACAGCGCGACATGGAATGGAGTGCAGGAGAAATTGTTAATTTACGAGATTTTTTACAAGAACAATTAAAAAGTGTTGAATCCGAACTTACTTCAGTTGAGGAATCACTTCGCCAATTTCAAGAACAAGAACAAATATTTGAGTTAGAAGGAAACGCTCAACAATTATTGAATCAATTAGGTACTGTTGAAACAAGATATAAAACAATACTAGCTGAAATTAATATTATTCAAGAACGTATGCGATTCATAGATAGCAAGTTATCTCAAGAAGAAAAAACACTCAAAAGCCAACTATTAAACTCTATTGACACTCGATTATTAGCCCTGCGTACTGAAATTGCCCAAACAGAAGCAAATTTAGTAAGAAATTCCAGCACGTATGGTGAAAACCATGAGGCGGTTTTATCACTAGAAAGAAAACTTTCTCGATTAAAAATTGACCTTGAAGAACAAACTAATCAATTAATTGCTAGTGGAACTTCCGTTGCAGATCCATTAAAATATAGACAAGCGTTAGTTGATACTTCTTTATTTTTAGAGTCACGGCTAGCAAATTTCCGTTCACAAGCTGAAGAATACAGGAAAATTGTAAATCAATATACTCGAGAACTCAACACTTTACCTGCAAAATCATTGAGATTTGCACAATTAGAACGTGATCGCTCCGTCTTAGCAGAAACATATTCATTATTGCGCCAAAAACTTGAAGAGGCCCGTATTACTGAAGCATCTAAATTAGGGAAAATACGAATTATTGATCCGGCAATTTCACCGCTTAGCCGGACAAGTCCAAATACAACTGTAAATTTAGCTGTTGGATTAATTTTGGGATTAGGACTTGGAGCGCTTGCTGCCTTTTTAATAGAAAAAACAGATAATTCAATTAAAAATGTTAGTGATGTCGAAAGAATGGGAGTTAATATATTAGGTATTATACCAGATCTCAGTAAATCAACAAAAAAAAGGGAAACAAATAAAAGGAAAAGAACTACAAAAGGAAAAAGTGGTCTGATAAATATCTCGAGTGATATTAAACGTCGTATAATTACTAAGGAAGACCCAAGATCACCAATATCAGAAGCTTATAGAAGTTTACGTACAAGCATTACCTATGCAACTGTTGACAATCCGCTTAAAACAATAATTGTTACTAGCCCAGGACCCGGTGAAGGCAAAACAACAACCGTAACGAATCTTGCCATAACTTTTGCAAATATTGGAAAAAGAACTTTATTAGTTGATGCGGACTTAAGACGACCCGTTTTACATAAAGTTTTCAACCTAAATATTGAACCGGGTGTTACCCATTATCTTACAGGTTTTCCTAGAGATATACACCCGCTCATTAGGCAAACCGAAATCAAAAATTTACAAGTAATAACTGCCGGCGCTACACCTCCCGACCCTTCAGTATTGTTTAGTTCAAACAGAATGCGTGATTTTATCAAAAGTTTAGAGCTCGGATGGGATATTATCCTTTTCGACGCACCACCGGCAGTTGCTGTTACAGATGTTTCTTTGCTGGCAAAGGATATACATCAATTTATAATAGTAGTAAAATCCGGACAAACCGACAAATTTGCTTTTGGTCGTACAATACAAATGCTAGAAAGCGTGAATGCATCTATCGCTGGTGCTAGTATGAATGCTGTTTCGCCCAAAACCAGCTACGAATCTTACCATTATTACAATGAATACTATCATTATTACGGGAAAGCTAATAAATAAAAAAAATAATTAAAATATTAACCCAGACACGCTGACCTGAAGATGAATGCTAATTATATT
>JAUXHY010000070.1 GCA_030621275.1 bacterium
AGCCAATCCTGTAAAAATAATTTTAGTCGGACACGAAAAAAAACTGGCTAACGCTTTAAGGAAAAATAAATATGAAGGCGACGCAATTGAGATTTACAACGCAACAGAAGAAATATCCATGCATGATTCACCCAAAACTAGTATTGAAGCTAAGCCAGATGCATCAATAGTTGTAGCAGCAAGGTTGGTTGGCGAAGGAAAAGCTGATACGTTAGTTTCTGCCGGAAGTACAGGATCGGTAGTATTATCTGCCGCTAGAAACATACCACGAATTTCTGATGTACGTCGCACTGCGATTGCAACGGTTTATCCAACGATGAATGAGTTAAAACGTGACGATATTTTATCATTATTACTCGATGTAGGAGCTAATATTCACTGTAGTGCTGAAGAATTAGCACAATTTGCCATTATGGGTTCTGCTTATGTAAGCGATGTGAGAGGTACTCAAAATCCAAAGGTTGCATTGTTAAATATTGGTGAAGAAGCCTCAAAGGGTGGTGAGAAAATGCAGGAAGCATATAGGATACTAAAAAGTATACCTACTATTAATTTTGTTGGAAATATTGAGGGAAAAGACATTTTACGTGGAATAGTTGATGTAATTATCACAGAAGGATTTGTCGGGAATATTGTTATCAAAACTTTAGAAGGAGCTGCCAACACTGTAGGCCTTTTAGGAAAATTAGCTTTTAAAACTAGGATTAGTTGGAAATTGGGACTCATTATGCTCCGTAAAGGAATGGCTTTTATAAAA
Organism: bacterium; assembly: GCA_030621275.1. GTDB lineage: Bacteria > Fidelibacterota > Marinisomatia > Marinisomatales > JAHJCW01 > JAHJCW01. The sequence goes on from JAUXHY010000070.1 coordinate 758, forward strand.
GAAGCAACAGATTATTCTGAATATGGAGGCGCGCCGTTATTAGGGTTTGAAAAAATGGTCATCATTGCTCATGGAAGATCAAACGCTAAAGCAATCAGTAATGCAATCAAATTAGCCGGGAAATGTGTTCGTGATGATGTTTGTGGACAAATTTCAAGGAACATTCATACATTTGAACATGAACCGGAAAGAGAATATGAGCGTATGAAATCTGAAAGATATCCATCTGAAAATTGAAATAATATAGTAATTAGTAATAGATAATATGTAATATGAAAAAATGCACTATTAAGTTTAATTTACTTCTAGGCATTGTCATTATTACCTTAATTATGATAACTGGTTGCGTCTATTTCAACACTTTCTACAATGCGAAATTGTTTTTTTCTGAAGCGGAAAAGATGAGAGCAGAAAGAGAAGGGGAATTCCTTGGAAATACGATAACCGATAAATATAAGAAAGTTATAGACAAATCAGATATCGTAATTAATAATCATCCTGACAGTAAATACTTAGATGACGCATTATTCCTGAAAGGAAGATCACATTACCACAGAAAAGAATATGATTTATCGGTATCAACTTTTCATACTTTAATATCGACAAATCCTGATGAATATTCAATTTTATCTGAATATTGGTTAGCTCTAAATAAGTGGAAATTGGGTAAACCGCAAGCAGCACTTAAAAATCTAAATCAAGTCCTATTTAAAACAAATGAAAATAAATTATTAGCACATATTTACCAATCGCAAGCGGAAATATTTTTAGAATTGAAGCAAGATTCGATAGCAGTATCAACTTTAGAACAGGCCGCCGAATTAACAAAAAATCGACAGGATAAAGGGCAAATATATTATCGTTTAGCTGAATTGGCATACGAAATTCAAAATTATAAAAGTGCAATAGATTATTATAAGAATGTTATAAAATATTCATATTCAAATAAGCGCGTAATGGAAGCTAACTTAAAGATTGTTCAAAGATATCGAGATTTGAATGACTTAGAAAAAGCTTCAGAAGAAATAAAAACGATGCTTATTGATCCAGAGTTTTCGACAATTCATGATGATTTAGAGCTAGAATTAGCAAAATTAAGATTAACTCAGAATGAAAATGAAGCTGCTATCCAAATCTTGGAAGATATTGTAATTAAATATCCCAATAATGAAACCTCTGCCGAAGCTTTTTATTTACTTGGTGAACAATTTTTATTAAAAACTAGAGATTTTGTGAAAGCTGACTATTATTACAAACAAATTCAAAAAGAATCTTCGCAATCAATATTCAATGATCACGGAAAGCAAAGAATTAAGGAGATTGATAAGTATAATAAATCCATAGAATTCCTTAAAGAAATTGAAAAAATACACAGTTTACCTGACAGTTTAATCAATAATGATAAAAATAAAAATGTCGATACTGTGAAAGTTGTACTTGAATTATTTAACATAGGAGAATTAGAAGCATTCCATTTTAATCAAATTGATACATCATTGATCTATTTCAATCGTATAATAGAAGAGTATCCCAAATCAGATTTAGAAGCAAAAACGATTTTTGCCCTTAGTCATTTATACGAACAGCTAGGAGATTCTAGTAAAACTTTAAAATATCAAAAAATAATCATTAATAATTACCCAGATTCTGAATATGCAGACAATATTCGTTTAAATAATAAGTACATAGATATTGGCGTTAGTGGATTTGCATTACTTTCAAATGCTGAAAATTTATATTCCTCTAATATCGATTCAGCTTTTAATGAATACAAGAAAATTGCCTATTTATCCAATTCAGAAACATCAAAAAGGGCATTGTTCTTTGTTGCTAATGAATATGATTATAAATTATTTGACCCTGATAGTGCATACAAGTATTATAATCAAGTTACCGTTAGATTTCCTGAAAGTGAACAAGCCAAAATTGCAAAAAATCGTCTAAAATATCTTAAAAATAGAGAAACTGAGACCATCGGTTCAACGATTGAATAATGATAATTGATAAATCTGAGATAATAGAAAACATCCAAATTGCTGATGGTATTTGGCAGATGGTATTTAAATCATCAGGAATAGCTGATAGATACCTTGGTGCCGGACAATTCGTTTCAATTTTAGTGGATGATAACTGGGAGCATCCAATTAGACGTCCGATGAGCATTGCTGATGTAAAAGATAATAAAGTATCGATTATTTATAAAGTGTTTGGATCCGTTACACAATCATTAACTCAATTAAAATCAGAAGATTATATTGATGTATTGGGACCACTTGGCAATACTTTTAACGTAGATTATAATTTAATTTATCCAATTTTAATCGGTGGTGGAATAGGTTTGTCGCCGATTTTAAATTTATCAAAAAGTTTAGCACAAAAGGGTATTGGTGTTACTACTATTATTGGTGCAAAAACATCAAATGAACATTTCTTACAGCATAATCCTAATAATAATATGTTTTTATGCACCGATGATGGTACTGTGGGGATAAATGGAACGGTTATTGAAGCACTCAATATTGTGCTAAAGGATATTAAAAATCCAAAAATCTTTGCCTGTGGTCCTGAACCAATGTTGTTTTCTATACAAAAGATGTTAGATAAAAAAAGTATACCTGGACAATTTTCGGTAGAAAGTTGTATGGCGTGTGGAATGGGTATTTGCCAAGGTTGTGCTATTCCTAACAATAACAATGGCTATCATTTAGTATGTAAGGCTGGACCTGTATTTGAGACGAATGAGGTTAGATTTGACTGATCTCACTTGTAAGATAGGTTCTGTAAAATTTAAGAATCCTGTATTTACTGCTTCAGGTACATTTAGTTATGGAAATGATTTACCGGAGTTTGTAGATATAAGTATGTTAGGAGCTATTATAACTAAATCAATCACCTATGAACTTAGAGTAGGTAATCCACCGCCAAGGATTGTTGAAACTCCATCAGGGATGTTGAATTCAATTGGTTTAGCCAATATTGGAGTTAATAATTTTATCAAAGATATCATTCCACTTTATAAAAATATCGATACAAAAATCATAGTGAATATTGCCGGTTCAACTAATGATGAATACATTAAAGTGTTAAAAGATATAGAATCTGTATCCTCTGATATTGTTGGATATGAAATCAATATATCTTGCCCAAATGTTGAACATGGCGGAATGGAATTAGGTGTTGATGCGAAATTGTCAAATAAACTTATCACTGAACTTCGTAAGCAAACAGAAAAGCTATTAATAGTTAAATTAACACCAAATGTTACAGACATAAGTAAAATCGCTGAAGCGGTGGAAGAAGCTGGAGCCGATGCCATATCAGCAATAAATACAGTTATTGGTATGGGAATTGATATTGTAAAACGCAAACCAACGATATACAAGACTTATGCAGGTTTATCCGGTCCGGCAATTAAGCCAATTGCTCTAGCAATGGTTCATAAAATATCAAAGACTGTGTCGATACCAATTATTGGAATCGGCGGAATAGTAAATGGTGAAAATGTAGTGGAATTTTTACTTGCCGGCGCAAGCGCAATTCAAATTGGTACAGCAAATTTTAGGAATCCAAATGTGGGAGAGATAATAGTAGATGAATTAAATCAATATTTAAAAGAAAATGAAATTTTACACTATTCCGAATTAATAGGAAAATTAAATCTCTATGAATAGGAACACAATATTATTGAGAATAATTAGTGCTTTCTTGTTAATAATGTTTTGTTTAATCAGTTGCGCAAGCAGTAATAAAACTGCTGATTCTAAATCGGTAATGAAACAAAAAGAACCTGTTGCTGTAGGAGATATTCAGTATGGTGTTAGTTCATATTATGCAGAAAAATTCCATGGTAGAAGAACTGCCAACGGCGAAATATATGACATGTATGGAATCTCCGGTGCTCATCAGACTCTTCCGTTAAATTCAGTTGTGAAGGTAACAAATCTTGAAAATAATAAAGAATTAGTTATTAGAATAAATGATCGTGGTCCATTTATTAAAAATAGGGTTTTCGATTGCTCATACGGAGCTGCAGTAAAACTTAGTTTTATTAGTCAAGGGACTGCAATTGTTAAAGTAGAAGTTATAGAAATAGGCAATAATTTATATAAAAAGGAGTGAATTAGCATGAGTGTAAGAAAAATATTATTATTGGTCAATCCAACCGGTGGAGTGAGAAATGGATTAGAAATTTTGGAAAATATAAAACCAATATTTGAAGCGGGCGGTATAGAGCTTGAAATAATCGAAACAAAATATGCCGGTCATGCAAAAGATATCGCTAGAGCGATGGAAATTGATAAGTTTGAATCAGTCTGTTTAGTAGGTGGTGATGGTACTATGCATGAAGCAATCAATGGTATGTACACAAGAAAAGATAATAAACGAATACCAATCGGATTAATTCCTGCCGGAACGGGTAATTCCTTAATGCATGATTTTAATTGTTTAGAACCAACGGTAGCAGCAAAATGGATTGTTAATGGATATTCAAAAAAAATCGATTTAGCGGAAATTAGCATGGAGCATAAAATTGTGTATGCATTTAACATTGTTGGTTGGGGTATGATTACTGATATCAATCTACGAGCTGGGGGTGTACGATGGATGGGGGAGAATCGTTATACGTATGCTGCCCTAATGGAAATAATGAGTCATAAACAGAGACATGCAAAATTATCGTTCAATGATAAAATTTATGATGAAAAATTCATATTTATTTTAGGAAGTATGACAAAATTTACCGGTAGCGCCATGAAAATGGCACCAAAAGCAAAACTCGATGACGGATTAATTGATATTGTAATCCTAAGAGATACTTCAAGGAAAAAAATCCTAAATTTATTTCCAAAAATATTTTCTGGTGATCACATATATTCTGATATAATTGAGTATCGTCAAGTTGAAAGTTATTCAATCATTCCCGATGAACATGATCCTATGAATCTTGATGGCGAGACGATTGGAAGTACTCCAATAAATTTAAAAGTATTAAGGGAATCGTTAGAGGTGTTCGTTAGTAAGGAAATTGCAGAGGGGTAGAATAGTCCTCAGAATTGCATTGTAAGGAATCTTTAAGAATCTGTACTTTTAATCTTAATTTAAATAACACAAATAGTGTCAATAAAATCAAATCGTTCAATAGTTAGCACATTAGGTATTCCGGGGATACTGCTTTTCGTATGGTTAGGAGGAATTTGGTTCGCGTTTTTTATGTTAGCCGTAATGGTTTTAGCATTATTTGAATATTATCAAATCGCTAAGTTGAAAGAAATACAACCTATCGTTTGGATTGGTTTATTAGCATCGTTCTTTATCGCATATTTTTATTACTATCCAACTAGAATTGTACCAATTTACATGTTCTCTATAATTGTTGCATTTATAATGATTGCATTATTTATTGAATTATTCAGTAAAAAACCTAATCCAACCGAGAATTTTAATATTACAATTGGTGGGATTTTATATATTCCATTATTAGTAGGAACTCTTATTGGTATACGTAATTTTGATACTGCTAATGCGACCCATTTTACTTTTGCACTTTTTATTAGTATTTGGATATGTGATTCAGCGGCGTACATAGGCGGTAAAAAGTTTGGCAAAAAGAAAATTTATCCAAGTGCGAGTCCAAATAAAACAGTTGTTGGTAGTGTAGCGGGATTAATTTTCTCATTTATAACATACATTGTAATGGATAAAATAGGATTTATTAAATTTGATTTAGATATTACACAAATAACTATTTTATCAGTTATTTCAGGTATTTTTGGACAAACCGGTGACTTCGTTGAATCGCTGTTTAAGCGTGATGCGGGTGTAAAAGATTCAGGTGCATTGTTATTAGGGCATGGTGGTGTATTAGATAGATTTGACTCACTAATAATTGCCAGTCCACTAGTTTATATTTTTCTAAATATATATTTTTAATTAAGGTAAATAATGGAATTAAAATCAATTTTAGCAACGGATTGCGGAAGTACAACAACTAAGGCAGTTTTAATTGAAAAAGTTGGCGATGAGTATCGGCTTGCGTATAGAGGTGAAGCTCCAACAACTGTTGAAGCTCCATTTGAGGATGTTACTAAAGGCGTTCTTAACGCCGTTATGGAAGTTGAGGAATTATCCGG
>JAUXHY010000184.1 GCA_030621275.1 bacterium
AACCTATTGGAGTTGCGGGAGTTGAATTAAAGCAGATACTACTTTCGTTAGATGAATTTGAGGCAACACGATTAGCTGATTATAAAGGTTTATCCCACGAAGCGGCAGCAGAAGAAATGAATATATCACGTTCTACATTCTCAAGATTAATAGAAGCTGCAAGAAAGAAAATTGCTGATTTTATTATTCATGGTAAGTTACTAACCATTGATGGAGGTAATATTCATTTCAGAAATAATATTATAAAATGTTTTGATTGTGGGTATATGTTTAGAACTAATATCGGTGTACCGTTATTAAATTGTCCGGATTGTGATTCAACAAACTTACTAAACCTTGCCGGTGGATTTGGACATGGCAGATGTTGTATTAATGATAATCAAAAAACAGGAGGCAGACATGCCAGGAAGAGACAGAACAGGCCCTAATGGGTTAGGTTCTATGACAGGTCGGCGCATGGGATTTTGCGCTGATAATAGTAATTTAAATTATTCGAATCGTGGATTGGGATATGGAAGAGGAAATAGAGGTGGTTTTGGATTAGGTAGAGGATATGGTCTCGGATTTGGATACGGGAACATAAATATTGAAAATAATCCAAGTGTATCTGATAAAACGATAATCGAAAATGATATTAGGATTCTTAAAGATCAGTTATCATCTTTGGAGGAGCAATTAAAGCAGACAGGAGAAAAATCAGATGAATAATTCAGGAAAGGGTTTGAATATGGGGCAAGGCAGAGGACTAGGACGCGGTGGCGGACAAGGTAGAAATAAGGGTGGTGCTTATGGAACCGGCGGATTTTGTGTATGCGCTAAATGTGGTGAAAAAGTTCCACATCAACAAGGTGTAAAATGTACTGAGGTTAAATGCCCAAAATGCGGACATACTATGGTTAGAGAGGAATTACTAAAAGATAAAGGTTAGTTTATTCATTCCTCTGATAAATTAGTTTTTGATTCGCGAAAAATGGAGAGATGAATTATGAAAAATTTATTAAATTTGTTTGATGATTTGGAATGGGAGAAAGCAACCAATTACCCTGAAGGTACTCTTAAAAAAATATTAAGAGATGAAGAAAGTGGTAAGACCATATTATTAAAAGTTCCGAAAGGATTTAAAATGGCTTCTCATTCTCATATAATGACAGAACAGCACTTTGTTTTAGATGGTATGTGTACAAGCGATAATGTTATTTGTCATAAAGGTTCTTATCAACTTATTAGAGCACATGAGGAACATGGTCCGTTTGAGTCAAAAGAAGGGGCTCTAATTTTAGTTATATGGGATAAACAAGATTAATTAACAAAATAAATTAATAATTAAACAATAAATGAAAAAAATATTTGCAGTACCAACTACAAATGGTGAATTAACTCAACATTTTGGACATTGCGAACAATTTGCTATAGTTGAAACCGAAGATAATAAAATATTAAAAGAAGAATTTGTCGTTCCACCTCTTCATCAGCCGGGAGTATATCCTAAATACCTGGCTGATCGGGGAGTGCATGTAATAATAGCCGGAGGAATGGGACAAAAGGCACAAGAATTGTTCGCAATGAATAATATTGAGGTCTATGTGGGAATCACAGCTGATTCTCCCCATAAACTGGTTCAATATTATTTAGATGAGCAACTTGAAGCCGGTGATAATCTTTGCGATCATTAAATAGGTTTGAGTTAAATGGATGAATTATTAAAAAAATCCGGTTACTCAAAAAAAGCAATCTGGTACTATAAAAATAAAACAAATGTTGGAATAATAAAATATCCGACAGTTTCATTTATGTATAAAGGCATTTGTGGCGATACTATGAAAATCTATTTGATGATTGAATCTAATAAGATTGTTAATGCAAAATTTAAAGCGATTGGATGTGCAGGTGCATTTACAGCTGGCTCTGCGCTTATGGAATTAATAAAAAATAAAAGTGTTACTGAAGCAAGAAAAATTTGTGAACTTGATATTGTAGATCATCTAGGTAGTGTTCCGAATAAAAAGCAAGATTGTATTTACTTAGCAATTAAAACTTTACAAAAAACTCTTAACTCAATGAAAGGTAGAAAAAATATTAAAAAATGAATATTGCGATAGCTAGCGGTAAAGGTGGAACTGGAAAAACAACATTATCAACAAATTTGGCAGCACTTTTTGCTGAAACACAAAAAGTTATCCTAAGTGATTTGGATGTTGAGGAGCCAAATTCCGGTTTATTTATTAAAGGTGAATTAGTACACAAAGAAGATAAATTCAAAATGATTCCTGAATGGGTAGAAGATAAGTGTACTTTATGCGGAATCTGTCAAGATGTTTGCAATTATCATGCTGTAATACAGCTTGGTACAAAAATCATGGTTTTTCCTGAATTATGTCATAGTTGTTATGCATGCTCTGAATTATGTCCTATAGAAGCATTGCCAATGGTTCCAAAGAAAATGGGTGTACTAAAGCACTTTAATCAAGGTGATCTTAGTTTTATTGAAAGTCGTCTAGATGTTGGTGAAGAACAGGCTGTTCCATTAATTGCACAAACAATTCAATATGTTAATGATAATTTTTCAGATGTTCCTATTAGAATATATGATGCACCGCCCGGTACATCTTGCCCTGTGATTGAAGCTACTAAAGATGCTGATTTTGTGATTCTTGTTACAGAACCAACCCCCTTTGGTTTACATGATTTGAAAATAGCTGTGGAAACGATGAGAGAATTAAAGAAGGAATATGCTGTAATTATTAATCGTTATGGAATTGGAAATGATGATGTATTAGAATATTGTAAGAAAGAAGCTATTCCTCTAATTGCCAAAATTCCAAATGATCGTCGGATTGCAGAATTGTACTCTTCAGGTAAATTAATATATGATCAGCACTCTGAGGTAAGAAAGCAATTAGAGAGTATCAAAAATTATATTTTACAAATGAATCAGTCGAGCATAGGATGAAAGAAATTGTAATCATTTCTGGCAAAGGCGGTACTGGTAAAACATCGATTACTGCATCCTTTGCTGTTTTGAGCGGTAATAATGTTGTTGTCGCAGACTGCGATGTTGATGCAGCTGATATGCATTTGCTCATGCAGCCTGATTTTGCTCAACCGGAAGATTTCTATAGTGGTGAACTTGCAGTTATAGACCAAGATAAATGTATACAATGCGGTGATTGTGCTGATGTATGTCGCTTTAGCGCAATTCCAGTTATTGATGGACAATATATAGTTGATGCTTTGAGTTGTGAAGGGTGTGGTTATTGTGCACGAGTATGCCCAACAGAGGCAATCACGAATGTTGATCTAATGGTTGGCAAGTGGTATGTTTCTACAGTTAAGACAGATGGTATAATGGTCCATGCTAAACTAGGCGTCGGTGCAGATAATTCAGGAAAACTCGTTGCTAAAGTAAAAAATGAAGCTAAACAAATTGCCTCTGATACTAATAAATATTTTATAATTGTTGATGGTTCGCCGGGAATAGGATGTCCTGTTGTTTCATCAATTTCCGGAGCAGATTTTGTTGTTTTGGTTACCGAACCCAGTGTATCCGGATTGCATGATTTAAAGCGAGTATATCAGTTAGTGAAAAAATTCAAGATTAAAGCAGGTTGCATAATCAACAAATCGGATATAAATAAACAAGTATCCAAAGAAATTGAAAATTTCTTAGAAAAAGAAAATATAGTTCATATTTCTAGTTTACCGTATGATGAAACTTTTACAGAAGCAATGACGGAGGGAAAAACTATCGTTGAATAT
>JAUXHY010000145.1 GCA_030621275.1 bacterium
ATATTATTGTGCCAGTCAGATTTTCATTATTATGAAAATCCAAGTAATCTATTTCAATAGTTCTTGATTCTTTTTCCCGAATATATTTGAGGGAGACATTTTTGTTTTTAAAAACAATATCTCCATTTTTTGATGTTGGGGGCATATTTAATGATCCCAAGGGGAATGGTATTATTGCGGAATTAGAAATTTCTTCCGCATTGTCAAAATCAAAAACTGTGACTCCAATAAACCCTAAATAACCATTGTCAGCAATTGTAAAAGCGACTCCTTTATTTTCTGATAAAATGCAATAATAGTCCCATTCTTTAATTTTAAATTTTGATGCTCGAATATCTGTTCGGTTGTAATCAAGCAATAAATCTTTTGCCCACCCAGTATTTTTGAGTATTCCTTTTTCATCGAGTAATTTATCTTTTTCAGTGATTAATTTTTGCATTATTACACACTACATAGAATTAATTGTTTGAAGTCCATCTTGCTGCATCAATAATTGACCATAAGTGAATGATCCATCCCATTAGAATTATCCATAGAACTGCTGCTAAACAAAAATGAATTATTGCCATAACCAATCTTCCCTGCAAAAGTTGTCCTAACCCTGGTATGAAGAAGCTAGCTAATGCTGCTAAAACATTTCCTCCCGATCCCTGTCCTCCCATGTCATTCTCCAATATTTATTTATTTTAAAAAATGCTCATCACTTATTATCATAGTGAAAAATAATTTAATACAAAAATTACATCAACAATATAGTGGATACTAAATAAATATAATTGGAACTAAATTATCAGGATGTTATTTCACTATATAAGTGATAACATATCTAAAATTTTATGAGAAGTATTATAGAAATGTTAAAAAATCAAGATCCGATTGAGTGGAAAGAAATTTTCCGATTATCATTAAAAATAGCCGGAGTCGGATTCATTGCCGGATTAATTTTATTAATTATTCTTTCGCGTGGATTGCCTTCAATTGAACAATTAGAGGATTTCGATCCTGATCTTGTTACACAAATATACTCGAGCGATGGTGTTCTTATTGATCAATTATTTCAAACCAAACGCATTTTTGTTAATCCTGACAGTATACCAATATATATGCAAAATGCTACCATTGCCTCTGAAGATAAGCGATTTGAAAGCCATTGGGGTATTGATGCAAAAAGTTTTTTCCGCGCACTTACAATAAATATTTTATCTCTGAGTTATAAGCAAGGATTTAGTTCAATCACACAACAGTTGGCGAGAAATTTATATGATACAATAGGTTTTGAAAATTCCGTATGGCGTAAAATAAAAGAGATAATTACTGCTATCCAAATTGAACGGACCTACACAAAAAATGAAATTTTGGGTATGTATTTAAATACTGTACATTTTGGACACGGTACATATGGAGTTGAAGCAGCGGCTAAAATATTTTATGGTAAAAACACTAGTGATTTATCGCTTGGTGAAAGCGCAATGTTAGTTGGCTTACTTCCATCCCCTGCATCTTATTCACCGATAAATCATTGGGACAGAGCGGTAAACCGAAGAGATATCGTGTTAAATCTAATGATAGAGCAAGGTTATATATCCGAAGTTGAAAGAGACTCCGCACAAACGATGACTGAATTAGATGTTGCTGAAATTACAGATACAGGCTTGGCCCCATATTTTATCGAGAATGTTCGTCGTTATTTAGAGAAAGAAGATGATAATTTAGGTGTAAATATTTATCGTGATGGATTAAAAATTTACACTACACTTGATTCACGCCTACAATCAATTGCTGAGAAAGCGACACGAGAGCAGATAATCGTAAATCAACGGAGGTATAATAACCAATTATTCAATGACGAGGAATTGTTTTCCAGTTTAGTTGATTTTGAAAAATATCCTATTGATTCAGTAAAAATGATGATGCGTGGCGAAATTCCACTATATGAAGAATTACGTAATAAATTGCTTGTTCAGACAGCGTTTGTTGCCTTAGATCCAAAAACGGGAGCAATTCTTGCCATGGTTGGTGGCCGACCCGATTATCATGATCAATACAATCGCGCGGTTCAAGCTCCAAGACAGCCGGGATCGGTTTTTAAACCGTTTATATATACTACTGCAATTGATAATGGTTATCCGGTTACCGAACAATTATTGAACCAGCGGGTGGTGCTTAATAGACAAGATGGTTATGGAGAATGGATCAAATGGATGCCCCATAATGATGATGAATCAACCGGTGGTTTAACTACTTTACGCGAAGGATTGCAAAAATCCCTAAATTTGATATCAATTAGAATGGTTCAGCAAAAATTGGCACCTGCGGACCAAATCAAGAAAACCGCTGAACGAATGAAATTCACAACTCCAATCTTGCCGGTAGATGCAATCGCGCTTGGTGTATCGGAAGTATATCCAATAGAAATTGTGGCAGCTTATGCTGCTTTCGTAAATAGTGGAGTTTACTCCAAACCATTTGCGATAACACGAATTGAGGATAGATTTGGAAATATAATCGTTGAATATTTTCCGGAACAAGAAGAAGTATTGAACGAAAGAACCGCTTACGTCGTTACAAGTTTAATGGAATCTGTAGTAAATAAAGGAACCGGCGCTCGATCTCGTTGGGCATACAATTTTTATCGACCTGCAGCAGGTAAAACAGGAACCTCTCAAGATTATAGGGATGCTTGGTTTGTTGGTTTTACTCCGCAAATTGTAGCGGGAACTTGGTTCGGAATTGATGGTCCTCCAATTGTCAGTTTAGGGGAAAAGCAATTTGGAAATTTGGCAGCCTTACCGGTTTGGGCAAAATTTATGAAAGCTGCTCATGACAGTTTAGAATTGCCAGAAGAAGATTTTATCCGTCCGGATGGGGTATTAGAAGTAGAAATTTGTTCGGAGTCCAAAAAACTTCCCACATCAGGGTGTCCGGTAGAGAAGGAAATATTTATCGAAGGAACCGAACCGGTAGATACTTGCGATCTACATCGTATGTATTAATTGTTAGTAAAAAGTAAGAGTTGTCAATAAACAAATTCCTCAGTCCAAGATTAGTTTGTGTTCAACCTTTTCTTCGCCAATTTGAAAACAATCTTTAAGTAAAGTCTCAGCAAAGATCAATTTAGTACTATCAGAATTAAAAAATTTAAGTAGTCTATCATCCTTGTTAACCTTATCACCGATTTTTTTATCAAATTGTATACCGGCTGTTGGATCTATGATATCGGTAGTTTTTTTTCTGCCACAGCCTAATTCTATGGTTGCTAAACCAATTTTATAAGTATCAATACTTTGGATATAGCCGGATTTTTCTGTTTTAAAATTTTTAGAAAATTTTGGTTGATGTAATTTGTTGTAATTTTCTATATCTTGGAGATTTCCACCTTGATATTTGACCATTTCCAAGAATTTTTCGTAAGCTTTTCCGTTCAATATTAATTCCTTTTGTAATGCAATAGCTTCTGAATGAGTTTTAGATAATCCCGCTTGTAATAATAATTTTGCTCCAAGCTCAAAAGTGACTTGCATTGTATCATCGGGACCGTTTCCTTTTAATCCATCTATTGATTCTTGTACCTCACACCAAAGACCGGCGGTTTTTCCGAGTGGTTGATCCATACTTGTATAAACTATATCTGTATTAATATTAAATGATTTACCAATCATTTTTAGTGTGTTGCCAAGTTTGCGTGCATCATCAATGTTTTTCATAAATGCACCATTGCCAGTTTTAACGTCCAATACTAATCCCTGAATTCCTTCTGCTATTTTTTTACTCATGATTGATCCGCTGATTAATGGAATAGATTCCACTGTTCCGGTAACATCGCGTAAAGCGTACATTCTACGATCAGCCGGACAGATTTCTTTTGTTTGTCCAATCATTGCTATTCCAATTGAATCAACTTGTTTGCGAAAATCATCAAGAGTTATATCAACTTTAAATCCCGGAATCGTTTCAAGTTTGTCGAGAGTTCCTCCGGTATGCCCAAGACTTCTCCCACTTAGCATCGGTATTGCGATTCCGGCTGCTGCCAATAATGGACCGAGTATAATTGAAACTTTATCACCGACACCACCCGTACTGTGTTTATCAGCAACATAGTTGCTGTTATGTGCAAAGTCCATTCTTTCGCCGGAATTCAACATTACATCAACTAGAGCTGATATTTCGGAATTAGTCATACCGTTAAAGAAAATTGCCATTAATAAGGCGGACATTTGATATTCGGGAATCTCCCCACTGAGATAATCATTAATAAAATCTTTAATTTGTATATGTGATAGTTCGTTTCCATTCCGCTTTTGCTTAATAATTTCCGAAGGTATCATATTTTCCTACTTTTTTCGATTTAAAAATGATGGCCATTTAATACGTAGCGGTGTGCGTTCTCGCACCGTCCTAACTGTTAAATAAAATGCAACTATAAATAAAGCGATATTAGGAGCCCACATACCCATTGCCGGTGAAACTAAATTTCTATCAGCCATTTCTTCGCCGCCAATTAATAATAAATAATAAATTAAGAAAAATCCGAAGCTTAAACTCGTTCCAACAACAAAACCGCCTTTACGGGCCAAAACTCCCAAAGGAGCGCCTAATAAAACAAACAAAATACATGCTACTGGTAAAGAGAATTTTTTATGAATTTCAACACTGTATTTATTGATACTTTT
>JAUXHY010000229.1 GCA_030621275.1 bacterium
TACTTAATGGATAGACACGCACAACAAATTAAACGCGAACGACAAGATAAAGTCCGTAATGTAGTGAACTCAAATAACAAATCAAAAATGCGTACGCTTATTAAAAAGGTTTTAGCAACTAAAGATCAAAAGAAAGCTGAAGGATTTTATAAAGAGACTGTCAGTTTTATTGATAAAATGGCTTCAAAAAACCTGATTCATAAAAAAACCGCTGGACGTCGCAAAGCTCTAATTACTCGTCATTTAAATTCAATTACAAAATAAATTTTTATTATTTATATGCACCTAATTATCTGATACTTGATAATTAGGTGATTCTTTTACTATTCGTACTTCGTGTGGATGACTTTCTTTAATTCCAGCTGTTGATATTTGCACAAATTTTGAATTCTTACCAAATTCCTTAATAGTTTTTACACCGCAATAACCCATAGATGATCTTACACCACCCAATAATTGATGAATTGCATTGCTGACAGCACCTCTGTAAGGCACCATACCTTCAATTCCTTCCGGAACCAATTTAGTAGCTTCGGTTCCTTCCTGAAAATATCTATCACCACTGCCATGACTCATTGCGCCTAACGAACCCATTCCGCGGTAAGCTTTGTATTGTCTACCTTCGTATAAAATCGATTCACCGGGACTCTCTTCCATCCCTGCTAACAAGCTACCCAACATTACTACATCTGCACCGGATGCTATCGCTTTTGCGATGTCACCACTATATCGAATACCACCGTCTGCGATTACCGGAATATCATATTTCCGTGCTTCATCAACTCCGTCAATTATTGCCGTAAGTTGCGGAACACCAACACCCGCAATTATCCTAGTTGTGCAACTGGCACCCGATCCAATACCAATTTTTACGGTATCTACACCGCTGTCAATTAATGCTTTAGTACCTTCAGCTGTGGCAACATTCCCTACAATTAAAGCGGTATTTCCAATCTTAGATTTAATTATTTCAACAGTGTTTAACACTCCTTTTGAGTGACCATGTGCAGTATCAATGATAATAGCATCAATTTGGGCTTGATTTAACGCTTCAGCACGTTCAATGGCATCTTTGCCAACTCCTACAGCCGCTGCAACTCGTAATCTTCCACTTTCATCTTTACATGAATTAGGAAATTCTTCCTTTTTCTGAATATCCTTTACAGTTATTAGTCCAACTAATTCACCTTTTTTATCTACTACCAATAATTTTTCGATTCTGTGTTTTTGTAATATTTCTTTAGCTTTTTCGAGGGTTGTACCAATCGGAACAGTTATCAAATTTTCAGACGTCATCCTTTCAGTTACCAATAGTGAAAGGTCGTCTTCAAATCTTATATCTCTATTAGTTAGAATACCTTTTAATTTCTTTCCATCAATCACAGGAAGTCCGCTAATTTTATATTTCTCCATTAAAACTTTAGCTTCACCGATTGATTTATCTACATCCAATGTAATTGGATTCATAATCATTCCGCTTTCCGATCGTTTAACGATGTCAACCATTTCTACTTGACGTGCTATATTTAAATTCTTGTGGATTACTCCCATTCCGCCGGCGCGCGCTAAAGCAATTGCCATTGCTGATTCCGTTACTGTATCCATTGCTGCGCTCAAAATCGGTATATTTAACGAAATTGATTTTGTCAATCTAGTAGATAGATCAACATCTCGAGGTAGTATTGATGATTTCTGAGGAACAAGAAGAACATCATCAAAAGTTAACGAATATTTAAATGGTGGACGATTACTCATATGAATTCTATTTTATTGATACTTTATTTATTATAGATTTTACAATTTTACCGGAACGAATTAATTCAGCAATTACTTCTAAATCTTTGCTATAGGGATGATCACCTTGTTGCATTTGGATATGTTTTTTCAATAGATTTAGTATAGGTTTAGTACCAATGCTCGGATTTAATTTTTTATGAAATAATATCGATGCGCGAGCTGCAACCAATAATTCCGCAGCTAAGATATAAGTTACATTTTCAATAATTCGGAGCGCTTTTCTACCTGCCCAAGGTGCCATACTGACAATATCTTCCTGTCCGGCTGATGTTGAAATTGAATCTATACTAGCCGGATGTGCTAACGTTTTATTTTCCGAGGCTAAAGCTGCAGCAGTTACATGAACTATCATACAACCTGATTCAATGCCGGGTTGGCTAACAACAAAAGAAGGAATAGATGGTTCAATTCCTTTTATAAAATAATTGATCCGCCTTTCTGAAATGGCACCTATCTCGCTCATTGAAATAGCAAGAGTATCCAACGCTTGAGCGACAAATTCAGCGTGAAAATGGCCTGAACCATGTACTGATCCATCGGACAATATTAACGGATTATCGCTAACACTATTAATTTCATTTTCAATTGTATGTTTAGAATTTTGGAATGATTCTCGACTAGCCCCATGTATCTGTGGAATACAACGAATACTATATGGATCTTGAACTCTTTCACAATTATTATGCGAGGCAACAATTTTACTGTTTTTTAGCAAATTCCATATATTTTTAGCTACTAATTGTTGCCCTCGATGGTCCTTCAATTTGTGAATACTTGCTTCAAATATATTTCGAGATGATAAACTTGCTTCCACGGACAGTGCTCCAATAATATCAGCGGTAAGGAGCAAATTTTGAGCAGTGCTTATCGCTTTTACAGCGAATGCGGTAGATACTTGAGTTCCATTGATCAAACTCAATCCCTCTTTGGGATGTAACTTTATAGGTTCCAATCCAATTTCTTTTAATGCAAGCATACTTGGAATAATTCTATCACGAAAATGTACTTCTCCCTCACCAATTAATGCTAATGCCATATGTGCCATAGGAGCAAGGTCACCGCTTGCTCCGACAGAACCTTTACGTGGAATTACCGGTATTATATCATGATTTAGAAATTCAATTATTTGATTTGCTACAGCTATACGAATTCCACTTACACCTTTTGAATAAGTTAATAATTTTAAAAACATTATAATACGGACCAAGCCAAAATCTATCGTTTTGCCGATTCCTGCAGCGTGACTTCTAATCAAATTCAATTGCAACTTCATTTGGTCTTTTGAATCAA
>JAUXHY010000061.1 GCA_030621275.1 bacterium
AATGAAAAAATATTAATGAACAATTTCCATTATCAAGAGAAATTAATCGCTGAGCGTAATGCCTCAATCATGGGTGAAAATATCTACCGCCCGAAACTTTGGTATCATGGTATCATTCAGGTGGGGAAGTTCAAAAGATTTGAGAAACCCCGTAAAGTTGGCTCCAAATTAGTGCCTAAAACTAAAATAGTATGTCTTAATAACTTAAAAACAGGGTATCAAAGATGAACATAGATTTATTAATGGTAGTGTTATACTTTGTTGTAGTATTCATTATTGGAATATACAAAAGTGCTATTCAGGATAAGGATGCGACCAGTTATTTCCTCAGCGGTAGAAAACTGCGTTGGCCCTCCATAGCAATGTCTACGATTGCCACGAACATTCAAGCGGGTCATTTTGTTGGCATGGGAGGCGCTGCATATGCTTACGGATTGGCTCAGGCAAATTTTGAAATTGGTGCTATTTTTGGTATACTGTTAGCCGCCTTCTTTTTTGTTCCGCTCTATTTAAAGTTAAAAATATTTACCCTGACACAATTTTTTGAAGACAAGTTCGGTCCTTTTCTGGCAACCTGCTATTCAGTTTTTTCCATCATCCTTTTTGGTGTTATCTATCTCGGTGGTGCTCTTTATTGGGGCAGTTACGCCATTAATGGGATTTTCGGGGAACAGTTAAATATACTACACTCAGATCCGGTAGTCAGACTCTACATTCTTGTGGTTCTTATGGGGTTATTTTCGGCCACCTATGTTTATTTTGGTGGGTTGGCAGCTGTGGTTCGAACGGATGTAATTCAGATGATTACGCTATTAGGTGGTGCCACCATCATCCTTGTGTTAGCGATAAAAACACTAGGCGGTTGGTCCGAACTCTATAACCCTGATCTATATGAGGGCATTAAGACTGGTAAGGATCATCTGATGCATTTATTTTTGTCTTCAGATCATGAGAAAATTCCATGGACTGCGGTCTTTTTTGGGATGCTCTTAATGCATATACAATACTGGGGAGCAAACCAAGTGATTCTGCAGAGGTCCCTTGCCGCCCGTTCTCTAAAGGATGCTCAATTAGGATTAGTCGTTGGTGGCTTTTTAAAGTACTTTGTAGCAGCGTTGATTATTATACCACCAATTGCCTTGGTTGGATTTCATGAACAGTTGGATGATCCAGATCGGGCGTACATTGTGTTGGTTAATGTATTACTGGTGCCTGGAGTTCGTGGCTTTGTTCTAATGGGACTCTTTGCTTCGCTTATGAGCACGGTCGATTCCATAATCAATTCAGTTAGTACACTCTATTCTTTTGATATTTACAAGAGAAGAATTAATAAAGATGCAACGGATGAACAATTGATCCGGATCGGGAAAAATACTATTGGAGTATCAACCCTGGTTGGAATTCTGTTTGCATTTTCACTTATTTATATTAAGTATCATGGGCTTGATTTTCCACTTTCCCATCTGACGAATGAGATTTCATATCACATCAAAGCCGGTTTTACCATATTAATCCTGGCGGCAGTATTCTGTACCCGAGCGCCCAAGAATCTTGTGGCAACTGTTTTCGTGGCAAGCGCAGTTGTTTCACTTGCCTTTAAATATTTTATCTTTCCTGATATGAACTACCTGAACCGAACAGGATGGGTGATTGTGCTGTGTTATGGTATTATTGCCGGAATATCGTATTTCTTACCAGGACAAAAAATCAAATGGAGAGAACTGATTATAGTTGATTCCCGGACTGTCGGTTATTTTGGCATAGTTCTTGGAATAATTCTGATTGGACTCAACATTATTTTCAGGTAATTGGAGAAAATAAATTATGAAAATAAAATTTACAGGAACAGGGGACGGACGTGGAATTCCTTCTGTTGGTTGTAAGTGTCAAAGATGTTCTTCAGCAAGGGAAAAAGGAGATAAAAATTGTCGCCGAACAGTCTCTGTGATAGTGACGAATGAGTCGGATACAATTTTATTTGACACGCCTAGTTCAATTGGACAAGTACTCAATGAAGAGAAAATCTTTCACTTAACAGCAATATTTCTTTCCCATAAACATTTTGATCATATCGGTGGTATAACTGCATTTGAATATTGGCCGGAAAAAATTCCTGTTTACGGGAATATGTCTGTTCTTGGCAATTTTGAAATAACAGATAGGTTATACAATAACTGTGATTTTTATGTTTTACATGACAAAATATCTGTTAAAATCAACCATATCCGAGTTACCCCTTTTTCCGTTTTCCACAAAGTACCTACCTTTGGATTGATATTTAAGGAAGATGAGAAAAAAATCATACATTTTAGCGATAAGGCGGATAATAAATTGGATGATTACGAGAAGAAGTTTTTGAAAAATGCAGATGTAGCCATTTTCCATACGCCAAGTTTTGATGAGGGTACAGACCACATTGATGTAGTAAGTGTAATGAATATTGCAAAAAGAAATCTTTCAACTCAATTTGTTATTACCCATATCGGGCATAATAATTTATCTCATGAAGAATTGGTTAAAAAACTTAAACCCTATGAAAATATTATTGTTGCCTATGATGGATTGACGTTACAGGTTTAATAATGATAAAACAGGCAGATTATGATTTAGCCATATTGGGTCATTTTGCCAAGGATAAATTGATTGTTCACGGCTTGGAAAAAGATGCCTTGGGTGGTGCCGTTTATTATGGTGCCATAGCACTAGCAAAACTAAATGTGTCGGTCGGGATTATTACACTCCTTGCCAAAGAAGACTTCCAATATCTCAATATATTTAAAGTGAACGGGGTGGGAATATTTGCCTATCAAGCAGAAGAGACGAGTGGCATTAAAAATACTTATAGCGATGCTAATAACCTTAATGAAAGAGTTTGTGAACCGATTGCTTTTGCCGGTGAATTTAAAGTGCAGCAGATCCCCGATATTACTGCTAAGGTTTTTCATATTGGACCTATTATGGCCGGTGAAATATCCCTGAAACTAATCAACTATATCACTTCGAAATTTGAAAAGGTTTCGCTTGACCTTCAAGGGGTATTGCGGGTTCGAAAAGGTAAAAAATTAATCTTTGTCGATTGGCCTGAAAAGGAAGATGGATTAAAACGAATCCACACCGTTAAAGCCGACTCGGTAGAAAGCGAAATTATTACGGGTGAAAAGGAACTTGACAAAGCAGCCCGGAGGATTGCCTCTTGGGGTCCCCAGGAGGTGGTTATTACCCATAAAGATGGTATACTGGTATATGCTGAAGGTGAAGTCTTTGAAGCCCCCTTTACACCAAGAACTTTAAATGGTCGTACAGGTCGGGGTGATACTTGTATTTCTACTTACCTTGCGAGTCGCCTGAAATCACCACCACCGATATCGTGTGCATTCGCTGCTGCTGCAACTTCCCTCAAATTAGAGGAAGAAGGGCCTTTTAATCGAACGTACCAGGATGTTTTGGAAAAATTGAATGAGGACTATTAGTAGTCGGTATGCGTGTGATAAATTGGTATAGAATTTGTTCTGACGCGGTGTCCAAATCATACGTGAATGGCTGGATGCACTTGGATATTTACGACCTTCTGGGACGTTTGGTCGCTACACTAATAGACCACGATCTGGAAGAAGGTGGTTACCAGGTTGTCTGGAATTCAAAAAATATGCCTTCCGGTGTCTATTTTTATAGACTATCTTCCGTTGGTTTTGAGCAAACCAGGAAAATACTTTTAATCAAATAAACCAAAATGCTTCATTTACCACCAGCTTAAGGATGATTTCAGAAAGATACAAAATACCGGGTTTTACACCGACATACCATAAACTGCTAATTTTATGTCTTATAATCGTTTTATTTCTGGTCTGTTGCATAAAAAATAAGGATCAAATTGCACCAGAAACATTAGCCCTGGTAAATGGCGTTCCCATTACCAAAAAAGAACTGGTTAACCGGTTAGAGCTAACAGCGCTACCTGAATTTCACAAAGCAGGGGACAGGAATAAGCGGGCATTAAACCTGTTAATTGACGAATTAGTAGTGAGCCAGTGGGCACAAAAGCAAGATATAATAAATTCATCTGATTATCAAGAGCTAATGGATTTCGTTAAACAACAGGCACTTATTCGAGAGCTATTCTTTGAAGAAATCCGGGCTCATGCGGAACCCGATTCGCAACAAATCCATCAGGCTTTAGAACAATCAATCCAACAATTGACAGTTCAGACCTTGTTTACTGCAGATGAGAATATTGCTGCAGAATGGCGTAAATCCTTACGCTCCGGAAAAACATTTGAAGATTTGCTGAACAATTCAAATAAAAATGATTTTGTTCGAGTTAACAGTTCATCTTTTCTCTGGGGAGATGGCACAGTTCCGATTGAAATTGAGAGGATTGCTTACCAATTAAAGCTTGGAGAGTCTTCCGGGTTAATAAAGTTGAACGACGGTTTCGGGATTATGTCGATTGTGAATAAGGTGCGAAATGTATTTCTAACACCTTACGACCTTTCCTCAAAAAGGCTGCAGGTTAAACAGGTGCTTCGTGCACGTAACGAGAGTCGTTTAGCCAATAAATATGTCGATCGATTATTAACTCATTTAGATATAACTCAAAGAGCGAATGGATTTGTTGCAGTGATACGGTATATTGACAAGAAGATGTTTGCTGATTCGGATAATATGATTCAATTTCCACTTGTTTATAATGAAGAAATTCAATTTCCGGATCTGCACCTGCCAGTTTTGGAAACACCGGATTTTACTTGGACCGGCAAAGATGTATTGAACATTCTTAGAAAATATAATTTTCCGATCAACACTAAGAATTCCAAAACTTTGCAAAAGACTCTCACCTGCTTTTTAAAGGTAGCTGTGCGCGATCGGTATTTAGCCCAACGAGCTGAACAGTTGGGTTTGGGATCGAAGAAAAGGGTTCTGGAAGAGACTCAAATATGGGGGCGCTATTTTTTATATATAAATGGTATCAAAGCCTTCATTGCAAGTGATTCAACGACGAAAAATATTATTAATATCTCTAACTGGATTTCTGAATTACGAGCAAACGCTCAAATAACGATTAACAATGATTTATTGGAAGAAATTGAACTAACAGGTATTCCTATGATAGTTTTCTGGAATAATGATATATCCCGTCAATTAGCTGCTCCGCCTTTAATGGAATTCTGATTATAGTATTTGCTCTAAACTCTTTTTTTGAACAAATGCTAGAAAGATATAATAAAATGAAATTAATACGAATGACAGAAAAACCTGTTTTGGAACCGGTTAAAGAACATCCGTGGGAAAAAGCAGCAGTATTTAATGCTGCAATGGTCCATGTAAATGGCGTGTTCCATATGATATATAGGGCAACTGATATTGGCGGACACGACAAATACGGTAAGTATATTAACACGCTTGGTTATGCAGTTAGTAAGGATTTATTAACGTGGCATAGGCGTAGTAAACCGATATTATCAAACGATGTTCCGCAAGAATTGAGAGGACCTGAAGACCCCCGAATTGTAAAAATTGAAAATACTTATCATATGACTTACACTGGTTTTGGTGACAGAATGCCTGAAGATTACCGAATATGCTTGGCATCTTCTTATGATTTAATTCATTGGGAACGGCATGGGGTAATGCTTGATGAACCTAATAAGAATGCATCATTATTCCCGGAAAAAATTGATGGTAGGTATTGTATGTTTCATCGTCGTCATACCGATATTTGGATTTGTTTTTCAGATGATTTGAAACATTGGGAAGATCACAAAAAGGTGATGTCGCCAATACCTGATTCGTGGAACAAAACCCGAATTGGAATCGCCGGACCACCGGTCAAAATTAATGATGGATGGTTTCTAATATTTCACGGTGTTGATGAAAATAATCACTATCGCTTAGGTGCAGCATTATTGGACTATGAGGATCCAAGCAAAGTGCTTTGCCGTCAAGTTGAACCGATCATCGAACCTGAATTGGATTGGGAAATTAATGGTTATATTCCTAATGTAATATTTTCCTGTGCAACGGTCTTGCACGATGAGCGCATATATTGTTGTTATGGCGGCGCTGATACGGTGATTGGAATGGCATATATCGATATTAAGGACATTAAATTCGATTAATTATATTGTAAAATGAAAAAAATACTTATTATAATTTATATATTTATTTTGTTCGGCTGTGCCGATACCTCCGGTGTGAAAAATGAAGTAAGCAATTCTCCAATCAATCTTTCGCACGCTTTATCACTTGTTGATAGTATGACCGTAGAAGATGAAATGATCGCTTATATTTGGATTTATTGTGATGCTCCTGATTATACGCCAATAGAAGCTTCGCAAGAAGGGATTACTTGCGTTGATGATGTTGGACGGTTTTTAGAAATTATTGAACACGAAATTCTTGTTTATCAAAAAACCGATTTAATACCTTTAGCAAGACAACTTACCGAATTTTTATTATATATGGGCTTAGACGACGGTTTATGGAACAACTTTATGTATGCCGATGGAACACGTAATGTAAATCATCGTAACAGCGAAGCGGAATTTGGATGGTGGGCTATTCGCGGTTTGAGAGGTCTTGCAGCTTCATACAAAATATTTGAAAATTCTGAAAATGATAGTCAACTTGTGCAGAAAATAAGTAAGCAGATTGAAGCTGCCAATGTTCATATTCAAGATGCGTTATCGTCCTATCCATCAACAAATTTAACATATTTGGGAATGAAACCGGCGTGGTTAGTTAAAAATGCGCCCGATATGAATAGTGAATTATTGATCAGTTTAACAAAATTACATAATACGGAAAAATTTGATTATTATGATGTTATAGAGAAAATCGCAAAAGGGTTGATCGGTTATCAGTATCGGAATACCGGTCACGATTTGGATGGTATGTACCTTTGTTGGAATAATACGTGGCATAATTGGGGCAATAATCAAGCTTATGCCTTGCTTGAAGCATATAAGATTACCGGTGATTCTACATCGCTTGAAAGCGTTAAAGTATGGTCAGATTCATTCGTTACATTCTTAGATAGCAGCGGTTACCCGAATGAGATAACCGTAGATTTTAGTGGAAATTATAC